>JAOACU010000004.1 GCA_026417715.1 Anaerolineae bacterium
TCTCTGCCGTGATGCCCACCTTGTCCCACAACGCTTCGGCGCGTTCTGCGCGCGCTTGCCAATCCACCAACACAGATGCCGCCCAGCCCGCCCAAATCGGCTCGAACGCTTCGGTGAATGCGGCAGGTTGCGATAATTTGCCTGTACGAATGGTGCGGCTCAAATGCCCGCGGGCATCCCCCGCAAAATCACCAAGCATCGCATCGCCACTGTAAGTGGGCTTACCTTTCACCAAGAACGCTTCGGCAGTCGGCGAAAGTTTGTACTCGGTGTGCGCTTTGCTGAGCAAGCCCATAAACACCAGCGCGTCAAGCAAGATGCGCGTGCCGCGTTCGGTCAAGCCGCCGAGACGCGCCAGCGCCGGCACGGTACGATGCCCTTCGGCGATGCGCGTAAAAATTTCGAGTTCGATTGCCGCTTTGAGCGCGGTCGCTTTGGCAAGCCCAAAGGCAATATCTTCCAAAACATCTCGATTAGGAACATCGTCAATGCGTGTGGGGCGACGGGGCATAGGATACTCCGTGTTGCGTATTGCGTATTGCGTGAGGCGTGAGGCGTGATGCGTGAGGCGTGAGGCGTAAACCTGAAACTTGCAACCCGCAACTCTGAACTCGCAACTCACTGACCGGTGAAGCGCGGCATTCGCTTTTCGATGAACGCTTGGACGCCCTCGCGATGATCACTCGTGCGTCCTGCGATTCCTTGCAGTACGGCTTCGTATTCCAACGCCGTCTCCAAGTCACAGGTGAGTGCGCGATTGAAGGCGCGTTTGGTGAGTCCAATCGCGCGCGTCGGCGCTTGCGCGAGTTGCCGCGCGAATTCCATCGTCTTGGGCATCAATTCGTCCGCGCTAAACACGCGATTGACCAGACCGTACTGCAGTGCCTTGTTTGCATCGAGCGTTTCGTTGGTGATCGCCATCTCCAGCGCGCGTCCCCAACCCACCAGACGCGGCAACAAGAACGATGTGCCCGAATCGGGCGCGAGCGCGATGCCCACGAACGCCATTCGGAATTTCGCGTGTTCCGACGCGTGGCGTAGATCGCACGCGCACGCGATTCCCAAACCCGCGCCTGCCGCTGCGCCGTTGAGCGCGGCGATGAATGGTTTTTCGATGGTGCGAATCTGGGAAACGATGGCGTTGTAACTTTTGCGGACATGTTCAGCGAACGGAACGTTTTGCCCCGTCCGATAGTATTCGAGGAGCGGCGCAAGGTCTTGTCCCGCGCAAAAATTTTTACCCGCGCCGGTCAACACCACAGCGCGCACGTTCGCGTCGCGCGCAATCGTCTTTAACGCGTCCAATGTTTCGGCGATCATCGTCTCGTCGAACGCGTTACTCTTATCGGGACGATTGAAGGTGAGGATAGCAACGCCATCATGTTGTTCGTACAGCAAAGTCGAGTAGGGCATTTCTCCTCCTCAACAACATCTTCTCACATAGCCACCAATGCTCGTTCGACTTCCACAGGCAACTCGACAAAGATAAAATGGCTCACGTGATAGAGGTAATCTTCACCGCTTTCATCTATCACGCGAATAAAATCATCCTGTTCCGCTTGCGCGTCAGGGATGACCTCATAGATTTTCTTTGAGATGAGTGATGCTTCATAACCTTTGTTGTCTATGCAAAGTGCAAATCGTTGTTTCATACTTACGCAGGGGCTTGGAAAATCGGGTGTGAAATGTGGGACAAGTTTGCAAACTTGTCCTACGTGTGCGTAACATCAGATACTCATCTACGCCTCAATGATATCATCGTCATCGTCGCGATTGGGCATCTGGGTCAGCAACGTAACAGGGTGACGTACCCACAAATCGAGCACATCCACCCCTTCGATTTGTTGTAGGCGCGCGCCGACGATTTCGACGCGGCGACGCAAGCCATCGCGCTGGCGATAGTCCAACAAAATCGGACGATGCGTACTCCACGCGCGCCGACAACGCTCTAACAATTTCTCTCCCTTGAAAGAACGCACTTGGCACGCGGCAGGCAAAAACGGCGCCGCACCTTCCAGAATCGAAAACGCCCACGCATCAGCCACGAATCGAAATTCGGGCGGTGGGCCTTCGATAATCGTAATCAGTTCGGGTTCAACTACTTCGGACACGCGCTATTTCCCTTTCCACTGCGGTTTGCGTTTGGCTAAGAATGCCTCCATTCCCTCACGTTGATCCTCAGTGGAGAAAAGAAAGTAGAAATGACGACGCTCGTACTCCAAACCTTCACCCAGCGGCAATTCGTACACCTTGTTCACACACTCTTTGGCGAATTGTACTGCAATCGGTGGTTTGGAGGCAATCTCACGCGCGAGGGCTTTGGCTTCTTCCAAGTACGACTCCACCGGCACAACGCGCGCGACCAAACCGCGCCGCTCGGCTTCGTCCGCTTTCATAAACTTGCCGGTGAGAATCATCTCCATCGCGCGCGCTTTGCCGATCGCGCGCGGCAAGCGTTGCGTCCCGCCTGCGCCGGGAATGACACCGATGTTGATTTCGGGTTGACCGAACTGCGCGGTCTCCGAGGCGATGATGATGTCGCACGCCATCGCGAGTTCACAACCACCACCAAGCGCGTAACCACTCACAGCGGCAATCACCGGCTTTTTCATTCGACGCGGGCGATCCCACTGCGCGACCCAATCGCGTTGCAACATTTCGACCGGTGTCGCGGTCTTCATCGCGTCAATGTCCGCGCCGGCGCTGAACGCGCGCTCGTTGCCATAGATGACGATGCAACGCACCGCGTCGTTCGCCTCGAACTCGTCGAACGCTTGTCCCAATTCGCGCATCACGGCGGCATTGAGCGCGTTCAGCACCTTGGGACGATTCAATTGAATCAGTCCAATCGAATCTTCGATTGTAACGATGATGTTCTCGTACGGCATTGATTCATCTCCTTTGATGAAAATGAAAACGCTCTGGGGAGAAAGAGGTTTCTATAAGATATTGGGTTTGATTTTGGACGCTCTTGGGTAGAAAGAGGTTTCCAGACCTCACAGGTCTCGGAGACCTGTGAGGTCTGAACAAACCCTTTATCGTTTTCTACCCACCAGCGATGAACTATGCCCGCGCAGATAGTAGCACTGGCTCAATGAAATGTCAACCTCGATTTCAACACTCGCTATACCCACACGCGTAACACTTGCGACAACCTTCTTCATTCACGAACGATGCCTGTCCGCATTCGGGGCACAGATCGCCGATTTTGAAGAGGGGGATTTGTTTCGATTCGCTCGGCTCGACGCGCACTTGCCCCAAATCTTCGGCGAGCGCCTGCGCGATGCCATCAGGCAACGAGCGCACGCGCCGCGCGCCAAATCCGAGTGAACGTCCACCGCCGATGCCGCTCAACTGATCCACGATTTCTTTCAATCGCTCGGTCGGCGACATTGGCGATGGCAAACGCAACGCGAGCGAAATCAAGCGCCCAATCGCCTCACTCACCGCCGACGTATCCGAGCCGGCTTTGCCAACGTTGCAAAACACCTCGAACGGTTCACCTTCGCCGTTGCGATTCACGGTGACGTACGCTTTGCCGAGTGGCGTGGCGATTTCGTACGTCGAGCCGTGCACGGCGCGCGGACGCGGTTTCTTTGCCGATACGCTATCTCCCACCGCCGATTTTTTCTCAGCGGTGGCTTTGGTCTCCAAAACCACTTGCTCGCGCGAACCGGCGCGATACACGGTGATCCCTTTGCATCCCAACTTCCACGCGAGAAAATACGCGCGTTCCACGTCTTCGACTGTTGCTGTCTCAGGAAAGTTGATCGTCTTGGAAATCGAATTGTCCACGAACGCTTGGAGCGCGGCTTGCATTCGCACGTGTTCTTCGGGTGTAATGTCACTCGCAACGACAAAGGTGTCGCGAATTTTTTCAGGGACAAGGTCAACGTCCTGACACGTGCCCGTGACGCGCACGCGCTCGAAAATCTTTTTCCGTGTTGCCTCGTCAACACCGGCTTGAATCAGCGCGCGCTCAAAGAGCGGGCTGACGTATTCGAGTTGCAAGTCCTTGCCGTTGTCGTTGACGTGGCGCGTGTAGGCAAGCGCGAACACCGGCTCACAGCCGTACGATTCCACACCCGCCACTGTCGCGATCGTACCCGTCGGCGCAATCGTTGTCTGCGCGGCGTTGCGAATGCCGTACTTTTTGATACCGATGACGATTTCGCCCCAGTCGAGTTTGGGACGTCCCCAATCGTATGTGAATGGTTCGAGCGGCTTGGGTGGCGTCCACTTTAAATTTTCGGGATCGTAGATCGAACCTTTGATGGCAGGGAACGCGCCGCGCGTCTTGGCAAGTTCGATGCTCGTCTTCATCGCGTGGTAACGCACAAACTCCATCACTTGTCCGGCAAAATCTTCGCCGGCGCGCGAACCGTAGCGAATACCCAAGCGATACATCACGTCGCCCAAGCCCATAATCCCCAAACCGATGCGACGCGCGCGATGCGCGGCTTCGGCAAGTTCGGGAATGGCGGGCACATACTTGTTCGCGTCCACGACGTTGTCGAGAAAATGCACCGACAGTTCCACTGTATCGCGCAACTTTGCCCAGTCCATTCGATCATCGGGCGTGATGTGTTGCGCGAGATTGATCGAGCCGAGACAACAGTTTTCGTAAGGTCCTAACCACTGTTCACCACATGGATTGGTTGCCTCCAGTTCGTACAAATGCGGTACAGGGTTACTGCGATTCGCCGTATCGAGGAAGAGCACGCCGGGCTCGCCGTTGTGATGCGCGTGCTTGACGATGTCGTTAAAGAGTTCGCGCGCGCGAATCGTGCGCCACACCTTGCCATCGCGCGGATTGACCAAATCGAAATCCGTGTCCTCTTCGACCGCGCGCATAAACGCATCAGTGATGCCAACCGAAATGTTAAAATTGCTAATCGCACCTTCTTTTTCTTTACACCGCACAAAATCGAAAATGTCAGGATGATCCACGCGCAAGACCGCCATATTGGCGCCGCGTCGCGTGTTATGCGTGACCATTCCATACGCCAAATAGGTGTGATTGTCCTCTACCTCCAAGTCCAACGTCAGCGACTCACCAATGCGTTCGACACCCAACACTTGGACAAACCACTTGTCCTTGGGCGAACGCGCGTGTTCGGCAAACTCGGGAAATTGCTTGCACAACTCGTCGTATGCCGAGCGTGTGAACTGACGCTCACCGCGCAGATAACGCAACAAAGCGCGCCGCAAACGTGGCACGGCACTGCGAAACTTGATGCCACGCCCGCGTCCCCGCGCATCTACTTGTTCAAGCGTAATCGCCTCTAGCACGGGCTCAAGCCAGTAGCGCGCGTTCGGAAGCACGTACGTACTTTCACGCCGCAGGTCACTTTCCCAAGCCATACACGCGGCGAAACGCGAGCGCGGATCACAACCAATGCGTTCGCGCCACGCTTGCAACCCCACGCTACTCTCGATGCGAACGTGATAGACAACCTTCTCGCCAAAATGCGAGACCCCAGGCATCACAGAGCGAATCTTCACCGGACAACCCAAGCCAATGAGTAGCGTTGCCACTTCTTCGGCTAAACGCGGTGAAGTCGTCGTCAAACAGGGATAACCATGACTGATCGAACCATCGGCTTCAAACAAACCGCGCAGAAACGCGCCTACAATTTCAGGTGGCGATTGACGAATCAAACGCGGCACCTGCGCCAGATGACTACGTGATTTACTCAAACCATTCTTTTGCAAAAATTCTTTAACCGCGCGATTATCCATCACTAACGTCACTGACCGATCGGCGGGTTTTTGCTGACGATGCACAGAAACGCCAAAGAGACGTTCCATCAATGCAGGCATCTCCACCATCAAGTACGAACTATGTGGCACACTCACACCGACGCGATGATCACCCTCCTGCGTCGCCACAAATCCATCACCAATCAGATAACCAATGAAGAAAGCCAGTTCCTCATCCAATATTGATGGCAAGCGTGGAAACATTTGGTTACCGTGTTCACGTTTGGGTTGCGCCAACGCGCGCAATCGCCCACGATGCTGTCCGAGTTGCACCAAAATCCAATCGCCTGCGCGCAAGTCTTGCAAGGCGCGCCATGCTAAACCTTCACGCGTCATCACTTTGACGCGATGTTCAGGCGTCCCCGCCAAACTCAAACCCTGACGCGTGTGCACGCGCAAGACCGGCGCCACGCCGTTGTTGAACGCGCGCGGCGAAGCGTGCCAACCTTCATCGGTCGCTACCTGAAGATTGTGTGGTTGCCATCCCAATTGCTGGGCATCGGCGATTTCATCCAAGCGTAGCAAGCCATCAGCGGTAAAGACGAGCGTTTCTGGCAACAGACACCCGCCCTGCGCCACCTCTCCAAACGCGGTATCGTACACACGCAAGAATCCAACGGGACCCGTTGCCACACCGGCGCTCGTACTCACGCGATCACCACGCGGGCGCAAACGCGAGAACGAAAAGCCGTTCCCACCGCCGGTTTGTTGAATCAACGCGGCGGCGCGCAACGTGGAAAAAATGCCGCGCGGATCACGTCCCATATCGTCGGCAATCGGAAGGACAAAACAATTATGAACCGCTACTCCTTCGACGACGTACGAGTGATCTTCAGCGACTTCACAATTGTAAACTAACCCTGTGTAATCTTCTCCTTCAATACTCTCAATCTCAAAATAGATGTTTTCGCCAGTGCGCCTAACCGTGTTACGCACATACCGCTCATCAGGCGCAGGCAAGTCAACGCCGAAGGCTCTTTGTACCAGCGCGCGCGATTGCAGGGGAGGCATACTGATTTGTGCGGTCTCGCGCGCTGCGTCTGTGACATAACTCGTATCCACTGGACGAATCGCCGCATCATACCCCAAACGTAGAGCCATCTGCCATATTTGCTGAACCAGCCCTGGGTTACCCAACGTCAATCGCAACGCACGAAAAACCTTGGGCGTTTTTCGTCCTGAAGTTAGATAGACTTTCTGATTGAACATTCCATCGCCGCGCATTACACCAATCAAGAATTCTTCCTGAAGTTCAGGCGCGGCAAACTGAAGCCAAACAGGTACACGTTTGCCGTACGAATGGTGACCCAAATGCGCGCGGAACCACGCCGCCACAACACGACTGTAAACGTTCAATGTTGTCCAACTACCCTGCCGTGATTTGACTGGACGCGCCGAGACACCAAAAATACGCTCAACCAAATCAATCACATCTTGTTGATACGTTACCTCATCCGCACCAAACGTAAAACGAACGTAACGTTCCTCCGGGTCTACCGTACCTTCGGAAATATAATAACCACACAGTCGTGCTAAATCAGGCGTCAGTTCAATGAAACGATTGACCCATTCCGCCTGCCGTCCCGAATTTTGATACTCGCTAGGACGACGCGCACGTACACTTGCTTCAGCAACTTGCAATTCGAGTTCGTCGGCATATGCCATCTCAGCAAGATCGAATCGCGGTGCGGCAGATACACCCTGCGGAACGCCCAACGCGACCAGATCGCCCACTTGCAATTCGCCAGCGGGAACCCAACCGCGTGGAGTGAGGATGGGGTGTTCGGGAGTTACCCGAAGTGTTGTGCCAATTAACTTGACCTTGATGCGGAGGATTTCACCTTCGTAATTACGACGCGAACACTCGAGCACTGGACGATAACGCCCTAAATGTGTCAGAACACGATCACCCACCTCAAGTTCGGCAATTGGTTTTACGCCTGCCTCGGTGGTGACGCGCATCTCTGGTGTGAAACAAGCGGCTAATTGCCCCAACGGTGTCCCCGCGCCGGTGAACGTGGGTGAGTTGGGGAAGAAACGCAGTGTGGTCAACAAATCGTAAAACTTGTCGCGCGTCACACTTGGATCGCTGCCGTAACGCGCATCGGGTTCGGCAACGACGCGCGCAACGCGATCGAACATTTCTTCGGGAGTCTCTATCGGTTTGCCATCCAAACCGCGCCGCAAATAACGCTTCTCCAACACCACGCGCGCATTCGGCGAGAGATTAAGAGCAGGGCGCACGCGTTCGTCCGCGCGCGCAGGCAGGGCGTGCCCAGAGGTCTTGACGCGCTGATCCATAAGCCACTCCTTTCCTTGCGTACGAAAAAATAGGCACACCACTGGGGAAGACCGTAGTGTGCCTACCCACAGAGGTAACAACGAAAACTAGGGTGAGAAAACAACGAGGAAAAACTGCTGCATGCCTTGACCCAACCTTAAAGTGCCATCTTGACTTGCAACCGCTCTTCGGCTTCGCGTTGCTTGCGTTCTTTCAAACGCTGAATTTCCAATGCCAAGGCATCGAGGTCCGCAAAACGACGATATACAGAGGCAAAGCGAACATAGGCAACATCATCGAGTTTCCGCAAGCGCGCCATCACCATCTGTCCGATTTGTTGTGAATCCACTTCGGAGTGTGGCAACGCGTGCAGTTCCATTTCGATTTCGTCCACGATCGCTTCGATGGCTTGCATCGGAATCGGACGTTTGGCACACGCCTTGAGGAGTCCACTCAACAACTTTTGACGATCGAATGCCTCACGCCGACCATCCTGCTTGATCACCATCAACCCGATTTGCGCGACGCGTTCGTACGTCGTGTAACGCCGTCCGCAGTTGGCGCACAGACGCCGGCGACGGATCGAATCAGGGGCTTCGCGCGTATCTACAACTTTGTTCTCCGAGTGTCCGCAATAGGGGCATTGCATAGGCATTCCTCCGCAAGTTGGGCGCAAAACAGGGTTTGGGGCATTGTGTGATGACTTCCCAAACCCTGTAGATTGTGGTCAACCGATGCAAGCACTACAACCGCTTGTGCCGCGTTAGTGTAACACAAGTTCGCGCCAAACGCAAGAGGAATACCTTAAAAATCGAAAACAGTTACCGAATTTTAACTCAAGCGATATTCTGTCGAGTATTACGTATCACGTATCACGTATTGCGTATCACGTATTGCGTATCACACACTCGCTCTCGCTCTTTCGCTCTCTCGCTCTCTCGCTCTACGCGCGCGCTACGCATTACTCCGCTTGCGCAAAAACGCTGGAATGTCCAAATCGTCTTGATCGAACTTGCGCACGGGAAAATCAATCGTCTTGCGCGCAGGAGCAGTGACGACATTACCAATCGCTTGCCCCGCACCACTCTGACGTTTCGCCACCGAGTTGAATCCTGTGGCAATGACAGTGACTTGGAGCGTATCCCCCATTTCGGGATTGAGCACTGCACCAAAGATGAGATTCACTTCGGGATCCGAAACGCGGTGCACCATATCGGCGATTTGATGCACTTCGCTGAGCGTTAAATCGGGACCACCCGTAACATTGAGGATGACTCCTTTGGCGCCATCAATCGAAATATCGAGCAAGGAATTTTTGATCGCGGCTTCGGTAGCCGCCAGCGCGCGATTTTCACCAGTGGCGCGTCCCACGCCCATCAGTGCTGCGCCACCCACACTCATAATCGCTTTGACATCCGCAAAATCGAGATTGATCAAACCGGGTACGGTGATCAATTCGCTGATGCCTTGAATGCCTTGACGCAACACTTCATCGGCGGCACGAAACGCGTTTTGAAGTGTGACCTTTTTGTCACTCAACTCCAACAGACGATCGTTCGGAATGACGATGAGCGTGTTCACTTGCTCTTTCAGTCGCGCCAAACCTTCCTCAGCGACTTGGCGTCGTCGCACGCCTTCAAACGTAAACGGCTTGGTGACCACACCGATCGTGAGTGCGCCGGCTTCCTTGGCAATGCGCGCGACAATTGGTGCCGCGCCCGTGCCAGTGCCACCACCCATTCCTGCGGTGATGAAGACCATATCGGAGCCGACAAGCGCATCGTACAATTCTTCCGATGATTCTTCCGCCGCTTTTTCACCGATCGTCGGATCGCCGCCAGCCCCCAAGCCCCGCGTCAACTTGTCACCGATGCGAATTTTGTGCGGCGCGCGCGAATGCAACAACGCCTGAGCATCGGTATTGATGGCGATAAAATTGACGCCGCGCAAACCTTCGTCAATCATTCGGTTGACGGCGTTCGTTCCACCTCCCCCAACGCCGACAACTTTGATTTCGGCAAAGTTCTCGTGTCCTGCTTCGGTCTCCTTCGATTGATGAAGCATAGTTTCCTCCCTGGCGCGATGTTCTCCGCGCAAAGCGTGTTTGTTTTTACGTCTACCACAACGATCTTTTGCCTATTTCGGCGTACGCTACATCTAGTAGTTTTAGGAACGATATGCCACAATATCTTGGGGGCATATCGCATTCTACATCAATCTTTATTCTTCTGTCAAGCCCTAGTCTATCCCGGCAACACGGCTCCGCGTACCCAACCGAGCAAACCCGCCAACGGATTCCCCGCACGCGATCTACCGCGCGGCGCAGTATTCGCTTGCGACTGCTGATGTTGCCAACCCCACTGCAACAAACCGACACTCGTGGCAAACGCGGCAGACGACACACGATCCGCAAATCCTTCCAAATCGCGCGGCGCGCCCACGCGCACCGGCAGGTCGAGAACCTGACGCGCCACCGACTTGATGCCATTCAATTCGGCAGTGCCACCGCACAACACCACACCCGCTGGCAACAAGCGGTCGTAGCCCAAGCGTTGAATCTCCGTGAGAATCAATTGGCAAATCTCTTCTGCGCGCGCGTGAATGATTTCGGCGATGTGTCGGCGCGTCACCACGCGTCGTCCTTCTTCGCCAAACGCGGCAATGTCAATCAAATCTGTGTCCAACACTTGATCGGGATCCGCGTGTCCATACTTGAGTTTGATTTCTTCCGCCGCGTCGAACGGCGCACGCAAACCAACGGCAAGATCATTCGTGATGTGAATGCCGCCTGTCGGCAAAATGACGGTGTGCCAGATACTTCCATCCACAAAAACGGCAATATCGGTTGTGCCACCGCCAATGTCCACAAGTACCACACCCATTTCCTTTTCGGCAGGCGTCAACACGGCTTCGCTTGCCGCCAGTGGTTCAAGCACCAGAGCCGTTGTTTTCAGTCCTGCCGCTTCTACTGCTTTGATCAAGTTCTGAATGGACGCGCTTGCCCCCGTGACCACGTGTGCTTCTACTTCCAAACGAAAGCCCACCATCCCCAATGGATCTTTGACGCCGTCTTGACCGTCGAGTGTGAAACCGCGCGGAATCACGTGGACGATTTCGCGATTCATCGGCACGGCGATTGCCTCTGCCGATTCGAGCGCGCGCGCCACATCGTCTTGGGTAACTCCACGTGTCGAATGGATCGCGACAACACCGCGCGAATTCGTACCCTGAATGTGCGCGCCCGCGATCCCAACATACACCGACTCGATGGCGAGTCCCGCGACGCGTTCGGCTTGCTCCACCGCGCTGGCAATCGCGAGTGCCGTTTCTTTCACGTCGGTCACCACACCCTTGCGCATTCCGCGCGATGGCACGACGCCGTTGCCCAAAATGCGCCACGTTCCCGCGTCGGTAATCTCACCAATCAACGCACACGTTTTGGTTGTTCCAATGTCTAATGCCGCGATAGGCGATGCCATAGCACCTCGACGGATGACGAAGGACAAATGACGAAGGACGGAGGACGGAGGACGAACGACAAAAGAATTTGGCTCATTGGCTCATTGGACAATTGGCTCATTGATAGTACGGTGTGCCCTTGCCTAAATCAATGAAACGAATGCGCGCGTTCTGCGCGACAAGTTGCGCCACGAGTGCACGCAAGATCGCGATTTTGCCCGGCATATCTTCTGCTGTGCCCAAGTAGATTTTCCAACCACGTTCATCGGTGAATGCAATCCCGCGCGCCGATGACCATTCGAGCGCGCGCGGACTTTCGGGCATTGCCGCGCGGAGCGCCACAAACGCGGCAAACGCATTCGCCGGCGCGCGCTGACCTAACGCCAGTGTGCCCGTATCCCCATCGCGCACGGTAGGCAAATCGGGTAACGATGCACGCGCGCGCATCAGCATACCTTCGCTGTCCACCCAGAATGTTGTCTCACCGCGCTGCCACACGCCAATCGGTTGTCGTTCGACGATTTCCATCGTCACATCGTTGGGCAAGCGCACAAGGACGCGCGCGGATTTCACTTCGGGCATTTGCATCAACGCGCGTTCGACGACGCGCGCATCAATGAAGAAAACGTTATAGCCACGAATGCCACTGGCTTGAATCACCTCCGCGCTCGGCAAAAATTGTGTGCCTGTGATGTTGAACTGGAACACGTAAAAATAATCCGAGTCGAAAAACGCGTAGAGGATCGCCGCGAACACGAGCACGCCTCCGAGCGCGATCATCTTGGGACGCGGCATCGCGCCGAGTCGGTCAAGGAGGGATGGAGTCGCGAGCGTGCGCGTGGCAACCGTTTGCAGTCGGCGGCGCGGCGCGCGCGAACCAGAAACGCGTCGAGTAAAGCGTGACGAGGCAAACATAGGTTCAGATTGGCTCGTAAGCAATTTTGGAGGCACGCTTGTCAGCATAACGTTCCAGTGCCAATTGAATCAACCGATCAATCAAATCACGATACGCTAGCCCTGTGGCTTGCCACATTCGCGGATACATCGAGACAGACGTGAAACCGGGAATCGTGTTGATTTCATTCACCCACAATTTGTTCGTGCCACGTTCCAAAAAGAAATCCACGCGCGCCATTCCGCATGCATCAATCGCTGTGAACGCGCGCAATGCCATCTCTTGCACCAAGCGCGCCAGTTCAGGTGACAAATCGGCGGGGACAACCAACTGCGTACCCGAATCGTTCGCATACTTGGCAACGTAGTCGTAAAATTCGCGTTGCGGAATCACTTCACCCGGCACCGAAGCAATCGGCTCATCGTTACCAAGCACACTACATTCGATTTCACGTGCATTGGTCACGGCGCGTTCCGCCAACATCTTGCGATCGTACTGCGCGGCAAGGTCGAGTGCGCGCACAAGTTCATCACGCTGACGCGCTTTGGTCACCCCCACACTCGATCCCAGATTCGCCGGTTTGACAAAGCACGGATAACCCAGCGCACTTTCGATCCGATAGAGCACGTCCTCAGGTTGCGCGCGCCACTCGCGTCGCAAAAGCACCAACCAATTTGTGACTGGTAAATTGTGCGCGCGAAAAATTGCTTTCATCAACGCCTTGTCCATTCCCACCGCGCTTGCCGCCACACCCGCACCCACGTACGGTACATCCGCCATTTCCAACAAACCCTGCAACGTGCCATCTTCGCCGAATGGACCATGCACCAGCGGAAACGCCACATCAATCATCGTCAAGGGTGAGTTGGGTATCACGCCGGGCACAAGGTCTGCGCTAGTCATCGGCGCGCTTACTGCCTCCGCCGCGCGCGCATCATCGGGAACCAACAGTGAAGTAGGACTGAGCGCGGCAAGGTATCGTAACGCGTCATCGCCAACAATCCACTGCCCTTGCTTGGTGATGCCAATCATCACCACATCGTACTTGTCGCGATCAATTGCGCGCGCCACACCTTGTGCCGAGGCAAGCGAAATCTCGTGTTCACCCGACTTGCCACCAAAAATCAAACCCACGCGGATTTTCGAGGGGCGAGGGGCGAGGGGCGAATTGCGAGTAGCGAGTGGCGAATTGCGAGTGGCGAGTAGCAAATTGCGAGTGGCGAATTGCGAATACATCTCCAATCTCCAATCTCTAATCACCAATCTCTAATCTCTAATCTCCAACCAACTCAATCTCCAACTCCAACTCCACCCCAAACTGCGCGCGCACACGTTCACGCACGATTTCGACGAGACGAAGCACATCGCTAGCGGTTGCACCACCACGATTCACAAAAAAGTTCGCGTGCACTGACGACACTTCGACACCACCGACGCGTGTGCCTTTCAATCCCACCGCATCAATCAATCGCCCTGCCGCATCGCCCGGCGGATTCTTGAACATCGAACCCACGCTTGGCTCGGTCGGTTGCGTGCGACGCCGATGCTCGGTGTACTGTTGCATTCGCGCGATGCACGCTGACGGATCGTCACGACGTAATTCCAACTCGGCGCGCAAGACGATCTCATCGCGTACGTGCTTGAAGCGGCTGGTGCGATACGCGAATGCCAATTCCGTCTTGTGTAACTCACGCATCGCCCCGCGCGCATCGAGAATCGTCACGCGCATCACATTGTCCGCGATGCATGCACCGTGCGCGCCCGCGTTGCCGACAATCGCGCCACCAATCGTACCGGGCACGCCTATCGCCCACTCTAATCCCGACCAACCCTGCCGCGCCAAACGATTCGCCAAGCCCGGCAACATCGCACCACTTTCGACAGCGAGACGCGCGCGCGTGGCGTCTATTTCGGTGAATGCGAATTGCGCACAGCGATTCTCGATGACGAGTCCACGAAAACCACGATCACTCACGAGAATGTTCGAGCCGTTGCCCAAGACGAACAACGGAATCTGTGCCTGACGCGCGCGCTGAACGATGGCAACGAGTTCGTCCACCGTTTGAACGGTAATGAAAAAATCAGCGGGACCACCGATGCGAAAAGTCGTGTGGGGCGCGAGTGGTTCGTTCGTCAACACGCGCGCGCCAAGTTCGCCCGCCCAGTGAGTCGTCTGGTTCACCGCTACACTCACTTGCGCGAGAATCTACGCAACCATTTGAGACCGCCACCTTCTCCTGCAGCAGGTTGCCCGCCACCACTCGGTTTGGGCGCGCTTGGCATCGCTGGAAACTCTGGGGTCGCCAAGCGATACAACGCTAACAACATTCCAATCACGCCCCACGCGATTGCAAATGCCAAATTGTCCTTACTCAACAAACCTGCACCGAACAACGCTAGCGCGTTCAGCATATCCCCAAATCGCGCCGACACTTCGCGTGGAAACATAAACAACGACAGCACAAAGATCGCGATGACCGCACGCCAAAACGCGCGCTTGCTTTGAAACCCTTCACCGAAAAACGTCAGAAAGAGCAACAGGATCATCAAGATAATATACGATGCCTCTTGACTATCGGCAAAGACGCGAAATTGATTCGCTAGTGGAATCGCCGTTGTCAACGACGTGATGTGACCCACGATGCGTAGCACGGCATACATCACAAAAATCGCGACAAAATCATCGAACCATAGATGCGAACGGAGCGCGCGGCGTACCAAAAGGGCCGCAAAGATGATGCAAATCAATCCAAACAGGATCGCCAAAACATAATTCCGTATGATCGTTGTGCCCACTTGAATCAGTACGGCATTCGGATCGAACTTGATGCCATAGTGAATGTAATCCGCCACTCCCTTGATGGCATTGTCTATGGTGGGAAGTAAACTGAAGGGAATGCGATCGGGTGAAAAGGTATCCGAAGTCTTGAAAAAATTCCCGAGTTGAAACAGCCAATCCCGAACGAACACGGTTGCCGTCAACACTCCCCACCAGTAGATCAAACTTCGCACACCAAAAATCTCGGACATTCCTTATACTCCCCGCTCGCGCGCGATGATCTCTCCCACGCGATTCACATCGCCCGCGCCGAGCGTGATCAACACATCACCGACTTGGACACGTTCACGCAAAAACCGACTTGTCTCTTCGAGCGAAGCGATAAAACGCGCGTCCCGATGCGTCATTCGCGCGACGATGTCGGCGCCGCTCACGCCGTACGATTCGCGTTCGCGCGCGGCGTAGATTTCGGTGACGATGACGTGATCGGCGTCATCGAACGCGCGCGCAAACTCGTCCAAGAGCGCGCGCGTGCGCGAAAACGTATGCGATTGAAACACCGCCCACAGCGTTCGCTGCGGAAAGCGCGCGCGCGCGGCTGCCAATGTCGCGCGAATCTCGGTCGGATGATGCGCGTAATCGTCCACGATTATCACACCACCAAACTCACCACGAATCTCGAATCGCCTTGATACGCCGCGAAATTGTGCCAACGTCGTGCGTGCAACGTCAAGGTCAATTCCCAACGCGTCCGTTGTGGCAATCGCCGCGAGCGCGTTCAAGACGTTATGCTCCCCAGGAATCTCCAATCTCCAATCTCCAATCTCTCTCTCTCCACGCCACACCACAAAATCGCTCCCACCGCGCGCATTCGGAGTAATCGCGCGCGCGCGCCAATCGTTCATCGCGTCCAAACCGTAACGCACCGTGCGACGATTCACGCCTTGCAACTCTGCCACCACGCGCGGCGAATCGCCGTAACCAATCACCACGCCGTCGGTCGTTGTCTGTCGGATGAATTCGCGAAACGCGCGCGTCACGTCGTCCACATCACGAAACACGTCGGGATGATCCATCTCGATACTCGTGACCACTGCCACGTATGGCAACAATCCCAGAAACGCGCGGTCGTACTCGTCGGCTTCGATCACGAAATAATCGCCCCGCCCCGCGCGCGCATTGCCACCTAACTCGGGCACAATGCCACCGACAATTACATCGGGATCGTGCCCCGCGTTCACCAGAATCGTCGCAATCATCGCGGTCGTCGTCGTCTTGCCATGTGTGCCCGCAATGGCAATCGTCTTTTTGCCGTGCGTCAAGTCGCGCAGAAACTCGTTCCGTTTGACGATGCGCACGCCGCGCCGTCGCGCTTCGACGATTTCGGGATTATCATCGGACGCCGCTGAGGTGACCAACACCATCTCGGCATCACCGATGTTCTCGGCACAATGCCCGATGTGAATCGTCGCACCCAGTCGCGCCAGTTCATCGGTGAGCGACGATGCCACCTGATCCGAACCCGACACGCGCACACCGCGCGCCAGCAACACGCGCGCGATGGCGGACAAGCCAATGCCACCGATGCCGATGATGTGGATATTGCGTATTGCGTGTTGCGTAAACATCTAACCTCAAACTTGAAACTTGAAACCTGAAACCTGCTCCAGCAAATTCACAATGTTCTGCACGGCATTCGGATTGGCTAGCGCACGCATCGCCGCGCGCAACGTGTTCAGTTTTTCAGGTGCCGCAAAAAGTTCTTGCAGGGTTGGAATCAATGTTTGCTTCAACGTGGCATCGTCCAACATCATCGCCGCACCGCGCTCGACCAAAAAGCGCGCGTTCTGGACTTGATGTTTGCCCGCAAACGGACCGGGCACCAGAATCGCCGGCAGTCCCAGCGCGGGAAATTCGCCGAGCGTCGCCGCACCTGCGCGCGCGATCACCACATCGGCGGCGGCAAGCGCGTCGGGTAAATCATCGTCAAGATAATCGAACACGCGCACGCGCACTTCCAAATCTTGCGACAATTGTTCGACTTCGCGACGCACCCACGCAAAATCGTTTTTGCCGGTCAGGTGAATCACTTGCGCGAGTTCTGCCAACGCAACGTAATTCATCACCACCGCGCGATTGATGTTGTGCGCGCCGGTGCTTCCGCCCATAATCGCTACAGTGCGCGCGTGTGGATCGAGTCGGAACTTGGCGCGCGCGCGTGTTTGATCGGCAGTGAAAAATTCAGGACGCACCGGATAGCCGGTGACGACTGCTTTGCCGGGCGCGAAATGGTGCGAAACGTCGCGAAAGGAAACGGCTACGCGCGTTGCCCAGCGTGATGTCACGCGCACTGCCCAGCCCGGCTCCAAATCGGGCAGGTAAATCACACTGGGAATTTTTTCCGCCGCGCTTGCCCAAATCGCCGGCGCGCTCACGTATCCGCCGGTGACAAAAGTCGCATCGGGTTTGAATTCGCGAATCAACGCGCGCACCGCGCCGATGCTTCGCCACATTCGCATCAAACTGCGCGCCATCGTCCAAGGGGCTTGCCCGCGCACCTGCCCCGTTTCAATCGCGCGAAACGGAATCTGCGCGCGTTGGGCTAACTGTGCCTCCACACTGTTCGCGCGCCCAACGTAAACGAACGCGTTATCCCCGCGCGCGCGCAACGCCTTGACGACGGTCAGCGCGGGGTACACGTGTCCCCCGGTGCCGCCACCCGAAATCAAAAGTCGCATACGTTCCTTCCGATGAATTTGCGCGCGCGATGCTAATCAACACTCCAACTGCTATCAACGCAATGACGAGCGCTGAACCCCCTGCCGAGATGAATGGCAATGGTATCCCCGTTGGTGGTAACGTACCTGTCACTACACCGATGTTGACGAACGCTTGAAAGAACAACCAGAAGGTCAATCCAGTCGCCAAGATTTGTCCAAACGAATCGCGTGTTTGAGCGGCAATCGTGAAACCGCAATACACTAACAGGAGAAACAATCCTAACACGAACCAAGTGCCCACGAGTCCCAACTCTTCGCCCAGTAGCGCGAAGATAAAATCGTTTTGCGGCGTAGGCACAAAGCCGAACTTGGCGTACCCCTTACCCAAGCCGTTGCCCAACAAGCCTCCCGAACCAAGTGCCATCAACGCTTGCATCACTTGATAGGTACCTTCTTCGAGAGGTTTCAAAAAGATCATAAAACGTTTCAACTGATACGGTGTGTTCACCACGACGATTGCCGCGACGCCGCTACCGATGATGCCCAACAACAACAACTGCACGAGATCCGCGCCGGCGATGAAGAACATCGCCAACGCGCACAATGCGATGAGCACCGCCGTGCTGAAATTTGGTTCGATGATGATCAAACCACACACCGAACCCACGATGATGGCAAAAGGCAAAAGACCGTAGGTGATGTGGCGCAATTTTTCGCCTTTCGATGATAACCACGCCGCCATATACACAATCATCGCAAACTTGGCGAACTCGGCGGGTTGCACCGAACCACCGAACAACCATCGTCGCGAATTGTTGATGGGTGGTGCAAACAAAACGGCGATGAGCAGTACCAACGCCACTACCATCAACGGTATGGCGAGGCGTTGCCATATCCGATAATTCAACCGCGCGCATACGCCCATTGCCGCCAGCCCCAATGCGGCGTACATCGCTTGATTCACAAAGTCGCGCCAAGGATCGGGCTTGCCCAATTGCAATCGCAATGGGAAGGTGACACTGAAAATCATCATCAAGCCAATAAGCACCAACGCCAGAACAACCGCTAGCAGAACGTACTCGATGCGCGGAATCAATCTATTTCGTATCACGTATTGCGTATTTGCGTATTGCGTATTTGCGTATTGCGTGTCCATTCGTCTTTCGTCCCTTCGCTTCGCTCAGGGCAAGCCTCCGTCTTCTACCGCAACCGCCTCACAATATCCTTGAACAACTCACCGCGTTCAAACTCGTTAGCAAACATTCCGAAACTGGCACACGCGGGCGAAAGCAAAACGATTTCACCCGCGCGCGCGATTTCGCGCGATGTTCTCACCGCGCGCTCGAAATCATCGAATCGTCCGACAATCAATGCCGCGCCACCGACTTGTTCGAGCGCGCGCGCGAACTTGTCCGTCGCTGATCCTTCGAGCAAAATCACCGCGCGTACGCGTTGCACGATGACGCGCGCAAGTTCCGCAAAATCGAGCGACTTGTCCGCGCCACCAGCGATAAGCACGATGCCGCGCGCCATCGGCGCAAAAGTTTCGATTGCGGCAAGCGTTGCCGCTGGCGCAGTCGCCGTCGTATCGTTGATGTAACGCACACCATCGAGTTCGCGCACCAACTCTTGGCGATGCGGCACACCACCGAATTCGCGCAACGCTTCGGCAACGTGCGTCGGTGACGCGCCCCACAGAAAAGCCAGCGCGCTGGCAACGAGAGCGTTGGCGATGTTATGTTCGCCGGGCATGCGCAACTCACTCACGCGCGCGATGTTGTGCGTTGCGCCTTCCCAACGCCACATCAACCAATCGCCGTCACGATACGCACCTTCTTTGAGCGCGCGCGTCGCACTCGTCCACACCACGCGTCCCATCGCGCGCGGCAAACGCGTGAGAATGCGATTGTCAAAGTTCAACACGACAAAATCGTTCGGTTGTTGATAGCGAAAGATAACGTGCTTGGCTTGCGCGTAATCGTCCAAATCACGATAACGATTCAGATGGTCGGGAAAAATGTTCGTGATTGCCGCAAGGTGCGGACTGATTCGATGCGGCACGAACGCTTCCAACTGCCACGATGAAAGTTCGAGCACAACGGGCGTGTCCGCGTCAATTTGATCGAGCAGTTCGAGCGCGCTCACGCGCAAATTGCCAGCAATCACCGTCTTGGGATTCGCGCGCTGCAACATCGCACCGGTCATCAACGTCGTCGTTGTCTTGCCTTTGGTACCGGTGATACCGATGACCTGCGCCGCGCCACGCGGCAATCGCGCGACAAAGAGCGACATTTCCATTTCGACGGGGATGTTGTGTTCGCGCGCGAGTGCAAGCCACTGTGATTCGCGCGGCACCGCTGGATTGCGGACGATGAGATCGGCGTTCAAAAAATCCTGCGCGCGATGTTCACCCAACACGTATTCGATTGGTAAACCGCGTAGCGCGTCAAGCGCGGGTTGCAATTCCTCCGCGCGTTTCAAATCGGTGACGGTGACGCGTGCACCTTGTTTCACCAGCCACCGCGCCACGCCCTCCCCGCCACCGTGCACACCGAGTCCGAAGACGAGGACGCGTTTGTTGTGTAAGTCCATTTTACGTATTGCGTGTTGCGTAGTGCGTATCTACCACAACACTATGGCAAATTTTCCAAATCATTCAAATCTTTGTATCTACCGCATGCCTTCTTGTTGATTTTAAGATGCTTGAGACTAATCAGGTTGACCCGGATACCATCCATCTTGGCAACCACGCGCTCGCGATAACATTCGTCAAATTCAACGCCAGAGATAGAGGTCGTAATCTCTAATTTGACCGGTGGAACACCCATTCGTACAACTTGCTTTTCGCGCAAAAACAAATCTACTGATAGACCCGGAACGTCAAAGCCAAATTTTTTCAGCACAGTGACCATTTTTTTTGCATTACGCGGGTCAATGGCAATCCAAATATCCATATCCGCTGTAGCACGCGGATAACCGTGATACCCCACTGCATAACCACCGATCACCAAGTATTTGACTTTATGCGCGTTGAGTAATCTCAAAAACTCTTTGAAGTCGGGTGGTAAGTGGATTGTAGCCATAGACCATCTGTCGCATCAATTCCATCGCTGCCAGACGTTCTAACGGTGTTTTGGAAAGCCAATAGCGTTTATCGTCATTATCATCGAGCGTGGTGACCACAAACGCACGCCGATCTACACGTGGAAATTTTGCTCTTCTCATCGCTTTCGTCCCTCCGCCTTGCTCAGGGCAAGCCTCCGTCCTCCATCGCCCTCACACCAACGCCAACGCGATGCCCAGCATTCCCGCGAGCAACGCCACCAGCCAAAATCGTTGCACCACTTGGGTCTCCGACCAGCCGAGTAATTCAAAGTGCAAATGAAGTGGCGCCATCTTGAACACGCGCTTGCCGCGCGTCCATTTGAAATACGCGACTTGAATGATGACCGAGAGTGCTTCTGCAACGAAGACCAAGCCAATCAACGGGAGCAACAACCATTGCCCCGTCATCAACGCGACTACAGCAAGCGTCGCACCGAGCGCGAGCGCGCCGGTGTCACCCATAAACAACTCGGCGGGATGCGCGTTGTACCACAGAAACGCGAGCAGCGCGCCGACCATCGTAAAACAAAACACCACCAGATACGCTTGCCCTTGCAAGTATGCAATCACGCCGTAACACGCAAACGCAATCGCGCTTGTCCAACCCGCGAGACTGTCCAAACCATCGGTGAGATTTACGGCGTTGGAGAAACCGACGATGAAAAACATCGCAATCGGAATGTAGAGCAAGCCAATGTCTATTTTCGTTGGCACGAGCGGAAGCGCGATGCTGCGCAAATCGAGAACAAAGTGGAGCGCGCACGCAATCACGAATGCCAAAACGCCTTGCACCAAAAATTTTTGTCGCGCCGAAAGCCCTTCGCCCTTGCGCGCACCACGAATCCCCGCGAGATCATCGAGCGCGCCCAAGATGCCAAACGTCAACAGCGTACCCATCGGCACGAGAATCGAACGCCCGATGAGTGTGTTGCCCATCAACGCCGCCAGATTCAAACCGACCGTGATGATGAGCACAGGTCCGATGATCATTATCCCGCCCATCGTCGGTGTGCCAGTTTTAACGCGATGCTTGGTCGGCTCGTCAATGCGAATCTGCTTGCCCAGACTGTATGCCTTGAGCAAACGAATCAGCGGCGCGCCCCAGATGACAGCGAGAAAGAAGGAAATCGTCCCAAGCGTCAGGGGCCAAGCCATCAACTCATCTCCGCGCGCGCAAGCGCGTTCACGATTTGTTCCATCTGCATTCCGCGTGATCCTTTGACCAAAATGAAATCGCCGGCGCGCGACACTTGGCGCAACAGTTCGATGGCGCGCGCATTGTCGTCCACAAAGAACACTTGCTCTGCCGCAAGTCCTGCCGCGCGCGCCGCTTCGCCGATCCAGCGTCCGCGCGCGCCAACAGCAATCAACACATCCACCACTTGTGCCGCGCGTCCACCGACGATTTGGTGTCCGCGCAATTCTTCGCTCCCCAACTCCAGCATATCGCCCAGCACCGCAATCTTGCGCCCGTCCAACTCGGCAAGCAAGTTCAACGCAGCAAGCGACGACGCAGGACTGGCGTTGTACGTATCATCGAGAATCGTCGCGCCGTTTTCAGCGGGCACAGCAATCAAACGCAACTGCGCCGATTCGTCGCGCAAGCCACGCAAGATTTCGTCCCACCCTAAACCTTCGATCAAGCCGACACTCGCGGCGGCAAGCGCGGTGTGCACACTGTGTCGTCCCAACAACGGAATGCGCGCTCGCACCTGCTCATCGCCCCAATGCAAGGTGAACGCAATGCCCTCCAACCCAAAACTTTCAATGTCGTTCGCCCACACATCGCACGTCGGACTCAAGCCGTAGTAAAAGACGCGCGCGCGCGTTTTTTCGCGCATCGCCGCGACACGCGCATCATCGCCATTCAAGATTGCGTAACCGTCGGGTGGCAACGCTTCGACCAACTCGGCTTTGGCTTGCGCGATGCGTTCAATCGTGCCCAAGCGTTCCAAATGAACTGGACCTACATTTGTCACCACACCGAGACGCGGTTGCGCGATTTCGCACAACGTCCGAATTTCGCCGAGCGCGTACATTGCCATTTCCAACACTGCGCGCTCGTGCGATGCGTCGAGTTGCAACAACGTCAACGGCAAACCGATTTCGTTGTTGAAATTGCCTTCGCTTTTCAGTGTGACGAAACGTTGACGCAACACTGCCGCGATCAACTCTTTGGTCGAACTCTTGCCGACACTGCCAGTCACGCCAATCACCTGACACGCGAACTTGCGCCGATAGAAGGCGGCAAGTTGTTGCAGCGCGCGCAAACTCGATTCGACGAGAAACACACACGGAAGGGATGGCGGGCTAGGTTGCAACCCGGCGACACCTCGATTGATACAATCAATCACGTGTACATTCGGACCTAGCCCGCGCCCTCCGCGCGCTTCGGCAAGGATCACCGCCGCGCCGCGCGCCAGCGCATCGGGAATGAAATCGTGTCCGTCGCGCTTTTCGCCTTGCAATGCCACAAACAGCGAACCTGCGCGCGCCTGCCGCGAATCAATCGTGACGTGCGGTATGCTCACGCGCGCCGCATCGTCCACGCGCATCTGCGCCAACGCTTCATACACATCCGCAAGTGTCAACATCGTCACACTGAACCACTGTCCAACTGTCTAACTGAAAACTGTTCAACTGAAAACTGAATACTGTGTTACTGCGTATTGCGTATTGCGTCGGGTGGGATGCCGAGCACCATCACCACTTGCTTGGCAACCGATGCAAATACCGGCGCGGCAACTTCGGAACCCCAGCGCGAAGTTTGTGGCTTGTCAATCTTGACCAGAATCGCGATGCGCGGATCATCGGCGGGCAAATAGCCGGCAAACGAAGCAATCGTCCACGTGGGATCAAAGCCGCCCAGAATCGGAATTTCCGCCGTACCCGTTTTGCCAGCGATGCGATAGCCGGGCACAGTGGCGCGATGCGACGATTCGGCAGAAATCGCATCGGCTAACAGTCGCGTGAGTGTACGCGCAGTGTCGGGGCGAATCACTTGGCGCGCAGCGGTCGGTAACGTCGGCGACTTGGCGTTGGACGACTGAATTTCTTGCACGATGTACGGGCGCATCAACTTGCCCTGATTCGCCACCGCGCCGACCGCCATTATCATTTGCAACGGTGTGACTGCAATGCCTTGTCCAAACGCGTTGGTCGCAAGATCGGCTTCGCGCCACTCACTATCACCGACGAATTTCACTTTGCCCGCCACTTCGTTCGCCAATTCGATGCGCGTGAGCGAACCAAAACCAAAATCGCGAACGCACTGGTAAAATCGCTCTGCGCCCAAACCGACACTGAGTTTCACCGCTTCGACGTTCAACGACAAGCGCAACACATCGGTCAGGGTCACGCGTCCCGGCACAAGGTCGTTGGGATTCTTGAACGTACGTCCACCGATGCTAATCGAACCCGTGTCCTCAAACACCGAACGCTCGTTCACAATGCCTGCATCCAGCGCGCACGCGACTGTGACGATTTTGAACACCGAGCCGGGTTCGTACTGCGCGCTGATGGCGGGATTGGCATACTTGTCCACGTTCGCGGGATCGGCATACGCGTTCAAATTGGCAACGGGCTGAGACGCCATCGCGAGAATCGCGCCGCTTTTCACATCGAGCACGATGATTGTGCCACCCGTCGCGCGCGTGTGTCGCACCGCGTTCGCCAATTCCTCTTCGGCGATGCGTTGAATGCCACTCGACAACGTCAAGACGATGCGCGCACCATTGATCGGCGGTTGAAAGACCGGCACATCGAAGGGAATCAGATCGCGCAAAGCATCGCTCACGCCGCTCATCCAGCCATCGGTGCCGCGCAATATGCTATCGAATTTTTGCTCGATGCCATAAGCCGCGTTTCGTTCCAGATTCACGTACCCAACGACGTGCGCCGCAAACGCGTTAGCGGGATAAACACGTTTGAGATGGGCTTGGAGTCGCAGACCACCCAACGCCACGCGTTCTTTTTCCAAACGTTCCTTTGCCTCTTGCACCCGATTCGCAACGGTGTGTGGCACGTCTTGCGCCAAAATCACATTCTTGTCGGTGGATCGTAATTTTGCCAAGACCACGTGGCGCGGTTGTCCCAGAATCGGCGCCAGCGCGTCTGCCACGCGTTCAGGTTGCCGAATGTCTTTGGGCGTGACGTGAATCGTGTACACGAACACATCTGTCGCGAGCAATGTGCCATCGGCAGTGACGATGTCGCCACGTCGCGCGGGAAGGATCGCCTTGAACTGCACTTGTTCCGAGATGCCTTGACTGTAGCGATCCATCTCGACGATTTGTATCAAGAACAAACGCGCGGCAAGGAACATACCCGCCGCGAACAAAGCCACTAGCATTATGCGCATTCGCACAGGCGCGCGCGCCAAGACCGTGTACGACATTCACTCCTCCTACGGACTGGCGAGCGAACGCCCTGCCGCGCGCTCGCGCCAACGCGAGAGTAACACCTCGAGCGCGCTCGGCGGCGATGTGGATGTCATTGCGCTAGGTGTGGCAGAGAACATAGCGGGATAATCTGTGATGACAATGTATTTGGCTTGGGTCGGTGTCAGCGGACGCAAACCCAAACGCGTGGCGCGTTCGGCGATGCGATGGGGCGCGGTCAACACGGCAATCTCGTACTCCAACTGTGCGTTTTCGCGCCGTAACATTTCCAAACGTTGTTGCAGTTTCACCACGCGTTTTCCCGTGAGGGTCGCGTGTGTACTCTGGGCAAGGTACAGCAATCCCACCAGCGCAATCACACCGACGAGAATGAGCAACGTGCGCGCAAGATCAAAATCCACAAGCGACTTGGGAGCATCTGTTGTTTTCGGCTCGTTCATAGCACTTTCTCCGCCACACGCAACTTGGCACTGCGGCTACGCGGATTCGCGGCGATTTCTTCGGGTGTCGGTGTAATCGGGTGCTTGGTCAACACGCGCAATTCGCGCGCGGTGCGGAAAAAATTTTTGACGCGACGATCCTCGAGTGAATGAAACGCAATGATTGCCACGCGCCCGCCGGGTTTGAGCACCTGCACCACTTGGGGCAACACGCGCTCCAACACTTTCAATTCGCGATTGACCGCGATGCGTAACGCTTGAAACGTGCGCGTGGCAGGATGCAACTTGCCCTGCCGACCCACCGCGCGCGCAATCACATCGGCAAGTTGGCGCGCGGTGTGAATCGGACGCGCGCGGACGATGGCACGCGCGATGCGACGCGCCGCGCGCTCTTCGCCGTACTCGAAAATCAAATCGGCAAGCGCGCGCTCGTCGAGCGTGTTGACCAAATCGGCGGCAGTCGTCGGTGTGTTAGGATCGAAACGCATATCGAGTGCGCCCTCACTTTGGAACGAAAAACCCCGCTGGGCGTCACTCAACTGCATTGACGATAATCCGAGATCGAGTACAATACCATCGGCGGGGACAAAACCACAACTTGCCGCCACCGCGTACAAGTTTTCAAAGTTCGCGTGAACCAGACGCACGCGCGTCCCAAATCGTTCCAACACTTGGCGCGCGATTTCGAGCGCGTGCGGGTCGGCGTCTATGCCTAGCAATCGTCCGCTGGGTGACGATGCATCGAGAATGCCTGCCGCGTGTCCACCGGCGCCGAGCGTCGCATCAATGTAGCATCCATCCGGTCGGGGCGCCAACGCGGCAAGCACTTGATCGAACAAAACCGAAACGTGCGCGCGTGGGAGAGCATCGGTGTCACTTGGCATACAACAATGCTCGCACGCGTTCCGCCAGCGCGACAGGATCGGCAGTGACGCGCGCGTTCATCGCCTTGTATTTTTCAGGATGCCACAACTCGATGCGACTGAACACGCCGACGAGCGTCACTTCGCCATTCAAACCGAACTCGGTACGCAACGGTTGCGGAACCAAGATGCGCCCTTGTTTGTCCACCTCGACCATCTCGGCGTTCGCAAACAAATACCTGCCCCATTCGCGCGCATCCGTACTTTCAAATCCTTGTGCATCAACGATTTTGGCGATCTCGACAAAGCGCGTTTCAGGGAGAATGAACAAACAATCGTCCAAGCCGCGCGTGATGACCACCTTGGCTTCGACATAGTCGCGCCACTTGGAGGGCAAAGTCAAACGACCTTTTTCGTCAATGGCGTGCTGAAATGTTCCCAAGAACACGCGTTCTACTCTCTCCCACTTGAACCTAGAACTAGCGTTCTAGACAGTCTTTTTCTCCCACTTTGACCCATTTTATCCCACTTTTACACCACTATTAAACCTGTCTCTTATACACATCT
>JAOACU010000501.1 GCA_026417715.1 Anaerolineae bacterium
CTATCTGCCTTGGGTGATTTACGCGGGTCACAAACTTTATGCTTATGTAACCGCCAAGGTGGCGATTGAAAAATACGCGCCGCTCGATCCGTTCACGTTTCTCGCGCAACACCTCGCCGCGTTTTCGGCGGGACACTTGACCGCGTGGACGACGCTCACGTGGGCAAGCGTTGTGATAGTTGCGTTGGGAACAATCGGAGCAAAACAAATCGCCAGCAGGCAGAGAACCTGCCTACTGGCTTACCTTGTCGTTCCACTTGCACTGGGTTATCTCGTCAACGTGATTTATCCGTTCCATCCGATTCGCAGTGAACGTTTACTGCTCTTTGCCGTGCCTGCATTTTACATTCTCGTTGCGCTTGGCATTCACGCGATTTGGAATCGTCGCGCGATGCTCGGCGTGCTCACGCTCGTCATCGTCGCGACGATTTCCGCATTCTCGCTTGCCGATTTTTACAACATCCCGCGCTATCCACAAGACGACTATCGTCCACTCATTGCCGAAGCGCAAACCCTCGCGCAACCCAACGATGTGTTTCTCGCGATCTATCCTTGGCAAATCGGATACTTGGAGGCGTACTACACCGGCGCGCCGCTCCGTATCATCGAAACACCCAACGATGCGTGGATCAAAAATCCCGCGCAGATGCAGCGCGCGCTCGACACACTGGACGAACAACGCGCGCGCGTGTGGCTTCCTGCATTACAAACACAAGGACGCATCTTGGAAGATGCACTCGACGCGTACTTGCGCGCACGCGCGTATTCGATTCTCGATCACTGGCACGGCACCACGCGCTTGGAACTGTTTGCGTTTGCCGATGATCCACCACTCCCGCGCGCGCCGCGTCACATCGTTTTTGACGGCGCGTCGCTCAACGATGTCAGCGTTGCGCGCGAACCCATCGCCGCAGGACAAGACATTGTGCGCGTTCGATTCGTTGGCAACGCGCGCGCGTTCACAACCGCGAGTTTTCGTTTGCTCGATGCGAACGGAACCGTGTGGGCGCAAAGTGACCGCGAGATTGGACGTGACCTACAGCGCATCGGCATTGCCATTCCACTCGGCACACCGCCCGGTGAGTACGACTTGCGCGTGACCGCGTATCGGTCTGGTGATCCCAAACCGTTGCGCGTGGCTGATTCAGAACAGACGAGCGTGTCGCTTGCCACGATTCAAGTCACTGCGCCAGCGCAACCGAACCTTGCCGCGCTACCGCATCGTACGCAGATTGATTTTGAAAACGGCATTCGTCTCGTTGGTTACGATTTACCCGCGCGCGTGCAACCCGGTGTTGCCACCCCAATCACTTTGTTCTGGCAAACGACGCGCGCGCTCGATCGCGTGTACTCGCTCACGCTCCAAGTGCAAGATGCGCGCGGCAACAGCGTTGCCACGACCCAAGCCGCGCCCACGCGCGACATTTATCCCACCACACGTTGGCACATCGGCGCAGTGGTGCGCGATCCGCAAACGATTCTGTTACGCGGCAACACACCCGACGGTGAATATCGTCTCCTCGTCGCGTGGAATGATCCAACCGCTGGTACAACGACGCGCGCGCGCGAAATCGCTACGCTTGCGGTGCGCGGACGCACGCGCTACTTTGGTGCACCCACACCGACACATCGCGTCAACGCGCGTCTGGGTGATGTCGCGCAACTCGTGGGCTATGACCTTGTGCACGGCGCGCGCGCGTTGCGCGTGGTGTTGTACTGGCGCGCGCTCAGCACCACCGACACGTCATACACCGTCTTTGTGCATGTGGTTGACGCAAGCGGCACTATCCGCGCGCAGGGCGACCAAATTCCCGGTGCAGGCGCGTATCCCACAACGACGTGGCTCACGGGCGAGTATCTGTC
>JAOACU010000502.1 GCA_026417715.1 Anaerolineae bacterium
GGGTTGCACTGTATGGCGTTTGCCATGATCAATTTGCGCAACCTCATCAATTAGAAAAAAGTTTCGGTGAGTTCGCCGTGAATTCATTCGCCTGTGCAACAACCTCGGCGCCTTTGGACGACCCGACCGCAAGTGGTTGGGTCGTTTTGTTTTGCGATTGCTTTTTTTCCCACTTTGACGTAAGATACAGGTGCGGTGAACCCGCAGAAAGGACAACGGGCGTATGTGGTTTCGCTCAGCGTTCCGCTGGCTAGGGCTGATTCTCACGTTTGCGCTTCTTGTGGGTTGCGGTGGCGCGCCCACGCCGACACCAGCACCTGCGCCCACGCGCATCATCGCACCGACACTGGCTTTGCCTACTGCCACCCCCATCGTACTTGCCACGTTACCCCCTGTGTCAACTTCCACACCCGTACCGACACTTACGCCGACTCTCAGTACCAAAGCCACACCGACGCGCGTGGCAACCGTTCCCACCGGTTCGATGCGCATCAAGATTTTTATGATTGCGCTCAACGATGCGGGCAAACTCGGCAAGAAAATCGGTTGCGATGATAGTGTCGTCGCCGTCGAGCGCATCATTCCGAGCACGAACGCGGTCTTGCGCGCGTCGCTCAACGAATTGCTGAGCGTGCGCGAACGCGAGTACGGACAATCGGGCTTGTACAACGCGTTGGCACAATCCACGCTCAAGTTGGACGATGTGACACTTGTTGCTGGCAAAGCCACGATTCATCTTTCGGGCAATGTGATGCTAGGTGGCACGTGTGACGCGCCGCGCGTCAAAGCGCAACTCGAAGAAACCGCGCGACAATTTTCGAGTGTGCGTCAAGTGAGCATCTTGGTCAACAAAATTCCACTCGAACAAATTCTTTCCGGCAAAGGCAACTAATCACCAATCACTAATCTCCAATCTCTAATCTCCAATCTCAAAATGCTTTTGACTCCCGTCCCACTCGTTCATCGTCTCGAACTCGCACTTCTCGCGCCGCAACTGTCGCGCGCAGAGGTGGAAGCCGGTTGTGCACTAGCACACCAGTACGATTGCGTCAGCGTCTTTGTCAAGCCGCATTACATCGAAGTCGCGCGCAAGACGTTGAAGGACACGCGCATCGCGGTTGTTTCGGTTGTCGGTTTTCCGAATGGCGGAGTGACCACCGCAACCAAAATGTACGAAACGCAAGACCTCATCCAGCGCGGCGCGGACGAACTCGCGATGGTATTGAACATCGGCGCGCTGCGCGATGGCGACGATTTGGCGGTGCGTAACGATATTGCCGGCGTGGTCAAGACGGCGCGCGGCAAGCCAGTCACCGTGATTCTCGAAACGTCACTCTTGAGCGAGGAAGAAAAAGCGCGCGCGTGTCAAATTATCCAGAGCGCGCCGATTGCGTATGTGATGACCGCAACGGGCTTTGCCCCGCAAGCGACTACGGTAGCCGACGTGCAACGTCTGCGCGCGTTATGTCCGAGTGTGAAGATTCGCGCGGCAGGTGGAATCGAAACGCAAGCCACTGCGATTGAGATGATCGGCGCGGGCGCGGCGCGTGTGGTCGTGAATGATGTTGTGCGCGTGCTAAGTACGTAATACGCAGTAAGCAGTAGGCGGGAACATTTGGAGCGTGACGAGCGTCTGATAGGTGACAACTTGCGGCGGTCGGCGGTCAACGGTCGTCGTAAACGGAGGTGAAAAATGTTCAATCGAAAATGGTACTGGCTTGCGCTCGGTCTCGCACTGCTTGCGTTGCTCGTGCTGACGCTTGGCTGTCAAGGTGGCGCGCCCTTGACACTGTCCAACACTCCAACTGCCTATGCCAAAAGTGGTAGTGTGGACTTGACGGTGTACAATCAAAATATGGC
>JAOACU010000503.1 GCA_026417715.1 Anaerolineae bacterium
ACACTACCCAAACCGCCTTTTCCTCTGATTCCACATCGCCCCGGTTACGCGTTCGTCGGTAAAATTGTTGCGGTTGGTAGCGCGGTCGAATATCTCAACGTCGGTCAACGCGTGATGATGGAAGCACCGCACGGCACATTCGCCGCGCTCGACACGCGCACCGGTACGATCGTTGCATTGCCCGATGCTGTGAGCGATGAACAAGGCGCGCTGATTCGTATGGCGGATGTCGCGATCACAGCGCCGCGCCTCGCACCGGCGCAGGTTGGCGAAGCCGTCGTCGTGTTTGGTCTCGGTCTCGTCGGACACTTGGCCGCGCAATTGTATCGCTTGAATGGTGCGCGACCGGTGATCGGGATTGATCGGATTCCCGCGCGAATCGAACTTGCGCGCAAGCGCGGCATCGTCACGGTGGACGCATCGGATACTCAATCAGCCATTGCGGAAATGACGAATGGACGCGGCGCGGAAATCGTCATCGAAGCGACAGGTAATCCCGCTGTCATTCCGCTTGCGCTCGACCTTGCCGCCGAAGGTGGACGCGTCGTTCTGTTGGGCAGCCCGCGCGGCAAAGTCGAACTCGACGTGTACAGTCTGGTGCATCGCAAAGGCGTATCTCTCATCGGTGCGCACGAACGAACACAGGTGCTCGACGCGATTCCGCATGGGCGAATGACCAAAGCGCGTAATCTTGAAATTATCGCGCGCCTCTTTGCCGATGGTGATTTGTGCAGTGACGGTCTCATCACGCATCGTCTCGCGCCTGCCGATGTGCCCGCCACGTACGAATCGTTAGCCACCAATCCGCAAGAGTATATGGGTGTTTTGATTGATTGGAGTCGTAATACGTGACACGCAATACGCAATACGTATTACGTATTACGTATTGCGTATTAAAGGAGCACACCTTGTTCAACATCGCTATCTTTGCTGATGATATTAGCCAAGACTTGGATTGCGCCTTGGATGTTGCCGAAGAACTGTGGGTCGAATGGATCGAGATTCGTAGTGCGTGGGGCAAAAATCTGATTGACCACGATCTTGATACGGTGCGTCAGGTGCGTGATGCGATTCACGCGCGCGGGATGCGTGTGCGTTGTGTGGCTGCACCACTGCTGAAATCGAGTTTTCGCGGGCAGGGTCGGCAGAGCCAAGAATTGTTCCACGCCCAACCGCGCGACACACTCGAACAACAACTTGAACTAGTGCCGCGTGCGGCGCAACTCGCGCATCTGTTCGATACGAATCTCGTGCGCTGTTTTTCGTTCTGGAAAGTGAGTGACGATCCAACTTTAATTTGGAATGATTTGATAGACGAGTTCCAGCCGATCTTGCGCGCGGCAGAACGCGAAGGGATCGTCTTGGCAATGGAGAACGATTTCGAGTGCAACATCGGCACGGGCGCGCTTGCCGCGCGGTTTATCGCGCAAATCAATTCACCGCATTTGCGTTTGTTGTGGGATCCAGGCAATGCGTACTTTGCCGGTGAAAGCGCGCCGTATCCGTCGGGTTACGAAAAGGTGAAAGATTTTATCGTGCACGTTCATATCAAAGATGCCGTGTATGATCAGGCAACGGGCACGTATCGTTGGGTCGCCACTGGCGCAGGGCAAGTTGATTTGCTCGGACAACTGCGCGCGCTAAAAGCGGATGGTTACACTGGTGTCATCACGCTGGAAAATCACTACATACCCCCAGGCGGGACAAAAGAAGAGGGCTTGGTCAGATCGTTTGTTGGGTTGCGCCGATTGCTCAAACAAGTGTGAACTGAGAGGGATTGATGATGCGCGTCGTTCCACAACACAATGGCTCACTGCACATCGTTGGTATTNCTCCCGATATAGTGTACGAT
>JAOACU010000504.1 GCA_026417715.1 Anaerolineae bacterium
CTATTACGGTCATCGTAATCTAGTGTGGACATTTGTAAAGAATATGCCCGCCTACTTACTCGGCAAGTATTTACCAGCGCATTTATTTATGACGGTACTCTATCTAGGATACCATTCTCTCAACGGCAATGCCAAAACAATTTGGCGTGCTAAGGTGGATGCTATGCGTGGACTTTCAAATGTTTTACTTCTACGACGCGAAATTCAACGCACCGCCCGGGTACCGCCATCAGAATTGGATCGTATGTTTGAACATAGTTGGACAAAATTCTGGCGTTTCGCCTGGCAGCGTCGTTAATTTCGTTCCTCCATTCCCCATACTGGTACCATCCTCCTTCGCAAACAACCTAGGCAACGCTGATACTGAAAGGCAGATAGATGCTCTCAACCCGACTGCCGCACATTTCCTGGCCGGTGCTCCTGTTTCTACTTTTCTTTTCGCTGTACGTCTTTACAATGTCCGGTGCTATCCACTATGGCGACGAGATGGAAAAATATCGTGTCGCGCAAAGTATCGTCGAGCGCGGCGATTTTACTTTTCGCCCCACCGCTCAGCGAAATGTGATTGGCATCCGCGGGCGGACAGTCTCTGGTTATGAGTTGGGTCAGACACTCGTCGAGGTACCCTTCTATGTACTCGGCAAATTGGCATATACTATCTTCCCTGTGGCTGACTCGAATTGGTTGACAATGCTATGGGTGGGTTTGTCCAACCCAGTGATTATGGCACTCGTCGTAGTCTTATTCTTCAAGACAGCGCGACTCTTGAATTTCCATCCCACAATCGCCGTTGGGCTTGCACTCGTGTTAGGCTTGTCCACGATTGTCTTCCCCTATTCGCGCAGTTTCACACGTGAACCCTTGCTCACGTTACTTCTGCTTCTGGCACTGTTTACCTCTCTTCAGTTTAGCAAGACTTTCTCTCGACGTTGGCTTCTCTTGACTGGCTTGACATTGGGGTATTTGGTATTCACTAAATTCATTCACGGTGTTGTGATTCCGATTTTCTTGCTCTACATTATTATCGTCATCTTCCAACACGAGCGACAGCGTAACGCAAACTCTGCCCAAACGTGGCTGGCAATCGCACGCGGCGTTCTTGTAGTCATCTCGCCGGGCATTCTTTTTCTAGTCGCGCAAATGCTTTACGCATTTGCGCGATTCGGCAACTTTACCAGTGGACTGGGAGGCTTGCCATCAAATCCGATTGATGCGATTATTCGTCTTTTGCCTTTTGCCACACCTTGGGAAGCAACCTTAGGATTGTTGTTCTCACCCGACAAAAGCATCTTCCTCTACTCTCCTCCAGCCATTCTGGGGCTTGTCGGCTGGTACTGCTGGCTGCGTGTTCAAGCGCGCGATGCACTCTTTATACTTGCACTTGTTCTGGTTGAGTTCGTTCCAGTGACCTGGCGATGGGATTGGGCGGGTGGAACATGGTGGGGACCGCGCTATCTAGTACAAATTACACCGCTGCTGATTCTCCCGATTGGCTTTCTGTTCGATGCAAAGCGCGCAGCACAGAACAAAAAGTGGACATTGCTACTGGGCGGCTTGGCGGCAATCGGCTTTCCAATCCAGACGGTCGGTGCGATCGTTAATGACCGTGACTATATGGACGCAACAGGTTGGGGTTCTACCCTATGGGGGCAGATCGAATTTGTCGCTCGTGGCGCGATAGACTCCCTGGTGATCTACTTGGTGCCTAACGGATTTCCATTCCACATCAACCCATTTGGAATTTTGTTGATCATCGTTATTTTGTTTCTAGCAGGGTTATTTGTTACTCGATGGCGACAAAACGATACCCTCCAATCATTGCAAGTCAACGGACTCTTTCTTACC
>JAOACU010000505.1 GCA_026417715.1 Anaerolineae bacterium
GGGTTGGCATAGGTGTCACAGAGCAACTGATGAGAATTAAGGGGAGGAGGGGGAGGGTGGGTTTCATTAAGGATATATTGCGTATTTCGTATTGCGTATTTCGTATTGCGTAGTTTGTAGTGCGTATTGCGTACACACAGATACGCAATACGCACTACGCAATATGCACTATTTGATTTCGTACTTTTCCGCGACGACGGGCTCGTACTTGCCGTCTGCCCACATATACCAGAAGAACGGTGGGAATTGAATGGGAGTTAGGACGACACCGATGCCGTTCATCGGGATACTGTTCGCGTCAAAGTAGTTTAGCGTACCTTTGGGCGGTTGCGGATAGGGCCAGATGGTGGTGAATTCTTTGGCGCGATTCGTCGCGGTGGGCTTGAGCGTGCCGTTCAGCAGTTGAATTGCGACCGCGCTGTCTGCGCTGACGGGATTGCGATACAACTTGTCGGTGAACGGGAGCCAACCTGTGACGCGCGTTTGCGTGTCAATCGGATTGACAAAGGTGCTCTCGAAGAACGCGACCACAGGCAACTGATCGTTGTAGATCAACGACAGTGTTTCGTTGAACGGCTTTTGCTTCGCGGCGTCCAATCCTTCCGCCGATTTAGTCACCAGATCGTTGATGTTGACTTCTTTGCCATCGGGACCGATTTGCTTGAAGGGCCAGTTCAACCCTTTGGGACCTGTGGTGGCTTCGGGATTGTTCGCGGGCGGAATCATATACGAGCGCCACGCGGCGTACGGATGCGGTGGGCTGGAGCGGAACGCGACGTCAATCAAGAGTTGATACTTGTTCTCACCGCTGACGTACTTGGAGCGCTCGGACGATTGGAAGCCGCGAATCGTAATTTGGATGCCGAACGCCTTGAGTTGTTGCTCAACACTCTGCGCCGCGCCCAACCAATCGGTGAAATCGGCAGGCACAGAGAGTTCGTACGCCATCTTGTTGCCCTTGTCGTCAACCCAGATGCCATCCGCGCCTTTCTTGAATCCGATTTTGGTGAGGAGTTCTTCGGCTTTCTTCAGGTCTTTGTTGTACGGATTCAGTTTGGCTTGTACGTCTTTGGAGAGCCACGCGTCCACGAGCGAATCGCTAAAGCCCGCCATCATCTTGACGACAGTGCCACCGCGCCCCACTGCGACTTTGGTGATTTCATCGCGATCCAAGATGTAGGCAAACGCTTGACGCACTTCTTTCTTGTTCAGTGGATAGACATCTTGGTTGAACCACAAGCCAGGTCCAAAGCCCGTAGTGAACGGTTGCAATTGAATGTTCTTCAGACCTTCGAGTGTCTTGAGGTTCGCTTCGGGATACGCAGCAGTGCTGTAATCGAGTTGTTGCGACAGTAACAGTGGCATTGACTCCCTAGTGTCGCCATAGTACACGGTGATCTTGTCGAAATCAATCTTGTCCGCGTTGTAACCCGTTGGATTCTTGACGAGTGTCAACTGCGCTTCGGTGATGGATTTGGGATCCACCGCAAAGGGACCAAACACGACGACTTTGTCGGGCTTGAGCGCGATGAGATCGTCCAAGAATTTTTTGACTTGATCGCCCTTACGATCCGCGTTGGCTTTACGCAGTTCAGCCGCTTGGTCCATAAACTTGCCATAGATCGAGTAGGGGCGAATGTAATTGTCGCGCAAGACCGCGCGCAGAATGATTGGTGAGGGGTTGCTCATCACAAAGTCAATGGTATAGTCGTCTTTGGCAACCACATCGGCGAGAAAGTTCCACGCGCTCGCGCTCTGCACCCAAAAGATGTTGTACGTACCGACCACATCTTTCGAGGTGAATGGTGTACCGTCGCTCCACTTGAGACCCTTCTTCAGGG
>JAOACU010000506.1 GCA_026417715.1 Anaerolineae bacterium
ATGTCATTCCGAGCGCAGCGAGGAATCTCGTTTACGCCCCAAAACGAGATTTCTCGGCGCAAAAACCGCGCCTCGAAATGACAACAAGGGGTTGTCAATAGACTTTGCAACAGCCCTGGTTACGCGGTGATTTCAATCGCCCAATCTGCAATCCACAATCTAAAATCTGTAATCGAAAAATGCCTAAACGCACTGACATTCGTACGATTCTCATCATCGGTTCAGGTCCCATCGTCATCGGACAAGCGTGCGAGTTCGATTATTCAGGGACGCAAGCGTGCAAAGTGTTGCGCGCCGAAGGATACCGCGTCGTCCTCGTCAACTCGAACCCCGCGACGATTATGACCGATCCCGAAATGGCAGACGCGACGTACATCGAGCCGCTCACGCCCGAAGTACTTACGGCGATCATCGCGCAAGAGCGACCCGACGCGCTATTGCCGACAGTTGGTGGACAGACGGGACTCAATCTCGCGATGCAACTTGCCGAGTCGGGCGTACTCGCGCAGTACGGTGTCGAACTCATCGGCGCGCGATTATCGGCGATTCACGCGGCAGAGGATCGCAAAAAATTTCAGGAGACGATGCACGCGGCGGGCTTGCCCACCCCGCGCAGCGACATCGTCAAAACAGTTGACGAGGCGCGCGCACTCGTCAGGACGCTCGGCTTTCCCGTGCTGATTCGTCCCTCGTTCACGCTCGGTGGCACGGGCGGCGGCATCGCGTACGACGAATCGCAGTTGGACGCGGTGGTCACGCGCGGTTTGAAAGCATCGCCGATTGGCACAGTGCTCGTCGAAGAATCGGTGTTGGGGTGGAAAGAATTTGAACTCGAAGTGATGCGCGATCGCGCCGACAATTTCGTCGTCGTCTGCACGATTGAAAATGTAGACCCGATGGGCATTCACACTGGCGATTCGATCACCGTTGCGCCCGCGCAGACCTTGACCGACAAAGAGTACCAACGTTTGCGCGATATGGCGCGGCGCGTGATGAGCGCGGTCGGTGTGGAGACGGGTGGAAGCAACGTGCAATTCGCAGTCAATCCGCGCGATGGACGCGTCGTGGTGATCGAAATGAATCCGCGCGTGTCGCGTTCGTCCGCGCTTGCCAGCAAAGCGACTGGTTTTCCGATTGCGAAAATCGCCGCGCTTCTTGCCGTCGGTTACACGCTCGATGAAATCACCAACGACATCACGCGTCAAACGCGCGCGGCATTCGAGCCGACGATTGATTACGTCGTCGTCAAAATTCCGCGCTGGGCATTCGAAAAATTTCCGAGCGCCGATCCGATTCTGGGACCGCAGATGAAAAGCGTCGGCGAAGTGATGGCGTTGGGACGCACGTTCCCCGAGGCGTTGCAAAAGGCGATGCGATCACTAGAGATTAGAGGATTAGAGATTAGAGATTGGAGTTTGGAGGGACTTGCTACACCGACGCACGATCGGTTGTTCAAGATTTTTGCCGCATTGCGCGCGGGCGCATCGGTGGACGACATTGCGCGCGTCACGCACATTGACCCTTGGTTCATCGCGCAAATGAAAACCATCACCGATTTTGAAAAGAATCTCCACTCTCCAATCTCTAATCTCCAACTCCAACGCGCCAAACGCCTCGGCTTTTCCGACGCGCGCATCGCTGAACTCACTCACACCGACGAAGCCACCGTGCGCGCGCAACGCATCGCCGCTGGCATCGTACCAACTTTTCTGCGCGTGGACACCTGCGCCGCCGAGTTCGAGGCATACACACCGTACCTCTACTCGACCTACGAAACGGAAGACGAAGCGCGTGTATCGAGTGCCAAACCCAAAGTGATGATTCTGGGGAGCGGACCCA
>JAOACU010000507.1 GCA_026417715.1 Anaerolineae bacterium
GATGTGTATAAGAGACAGCTATGAGGATACCGATCTGGCTTGGCGCGCGCGCTTGCGCGGTTGGCAAGTGTTTTACGCGCCGCAAGCGATTGTACGCCATATTCATTGTGGTACGTCCCAAGAGTGGTCACTTTCATTCATCTACTATACTGATCGCAATCGGCTGGCAATGGTTTGGAAAAATGGCACGCGCCGTCAAATGTTGTGGGCGGTGGGCAAATACATCGGGCGGATGTTAATCAATATCGCCAAGATGGTTCACACGTTTCTAATGCGGCAAGATTGGTGGGTCTGGTCGCGTCACGTGCAAAACGCGTTGCGCGTGTTGTGTACGTTAATCGTATGGTTGCCTACATTGGAGTTGAAACGCCATCAGATTCAACGCTCGCGTACGGTGACGCACGAGGCGCTTGCCGCATGGTTTGTGGGGTAGATCGCGATGCGTGTGGGAATATACAATCGTTGGCTGGCGACATTGGGCGGTGGAGAAAAACACAGTCTTACGATTGCCGAGTACCTCAGTCGTCATCACTCAGTCCAAGTCATTACGCATAAACCAGTTTCCCGCGAAGAAGCCGCAGCGCGATTGAATGTTGATCTTGCGCGTGTCGAGTTTGTGTATATCCCCGATTGTCCCGCAGTTCAAATCACCCCCCTGACTGCAGAATTTGATTTCTTTATTTGTGCATCGTTCCTCGATATTTTTCCCAGCCGCGCGCCGCGCAGTGCAATGGTGGTCTTTTTTCCAACACCCTTGAGCGCCGAGTCATCTTTTCGCTTGCGTCGCCGTGTGGGACTGATTTTGAGACGTTGGTTGATGGTTCCGACGTTTGAAGATGGCGTACTCCACACCGAATCGCTGAATGGAACGCAGGTACGCCAAACAGCGGCACAGGTAACGATCAAATTGCCGCCTGCGCCGCGCGAATATGCAGTGAACTTTGATCTCATTGCACGCGATCCATCGGCACGCCAAGCGATCATCATGCTAGACGATCAGATCATCGAATCACTTGATTTGAAAGTGGACGGTACGTATGCGCATTGCCGTATGATTATATCGCCCAGTCGTCGCGTCACACGGCGGTTGACTATTCGCACAGATACGGATGTTAGTGCGACACCAGTCAAAATGATTCTCGCGCGTTTCGAGATTGAGCATCCACGCTACCGCGCGTACAAAATCTTGTTCGAGCGTTGGTTGAAAACATGGGGCTTGAAACTGCATCGTATTCCCCCAGATGTTTTATCATTCATCGAGAGTTTGAAAACTTATGATGCCTTGTGGGCAATTTCTAAATTCACGCAAACTTGGATCAAACGGTATTGGGATTCACCTTCACAAGTTCTTTATCCTCCTGTTGATGTCGAGAATTTTGCGCCGGGCGAGAAGCAAAATCAAATTCTGAGTGTGGGACGTTTCTTTGTAGGAAGTCATAACAAAAAGCATGATGTATTGATCAAGGCCTTTAAGGAAATGGTCAATGAAGGACTGATGGGTTGGAAATTGCATCTGGTTGGCGGGGTAGGACCCAACGATGACGATAAAAAATATTTGCAGCAACTGCGCGTGCAGGCAGAGGGTTATCCCATAGAGATTCATACCGACATTCCGTTTGTGGATTTGGTTAAACTATATAGTGAGAGTGCCATTTATTGGCATGCTTGCGGCTTTGGCGAGGACGAAGAGCGCGAACCCATCAAATTTGAGCATTTTGGCATTACTACGGTTGAGGCAATGGCGTCGGGATGTGTGCCTGTGGTGATTAACAAAGGTGGACAATCGGAAATCGTTCAGCATGGTCGGAATGGATTTCTGTGGAATACGCTCCCAGAAC
>JAOACU010000508.1 GCA_026417715.1 Anaerolineae bacterium
TGTTCGACGCGCGCGATCCGCGCATCGTGGACACCATCGCCGCGCTGCGAGAGGTCGCGTGGTTGGAGGACGCGTTCTTCAATCACGTGGGACATTCAGCGTTCGGCACGTACTTGTCGTTGCACGTCGCGCAATGTTTGCTCGCGCAACGCAACGTGGACGCGTGGAAAATAATTCGTTGGGTGTTGCGGCACGCATCGCCGACGTTCACGTGGGCAGAAGGAATTCATCCGCATACACGCGGCGGCGCGATGGGCGATGGACATCACGGCTGGGCGGCGGCAGATTTTTTGCTCGCGGTGCGTCACGCGCTTTTGTTCGAGGAAGACGATCACCTTGTTCTCACGCCCGCGCTCCCCGACGATTGGTGTGCGCCGCTGAACGTCATCAAAGTCGAAAACGCGCCAACGTACTTTGGCGTGGTGAATTTCACCATCGCGTTCGGTGATCGCGATGCGACACTTGCCATCAACGGCGGTTGGCGCGACGTACCCGCGTACATCGAATGGAATTTACCGTTCGCGCTGCGCGACGCGGGCGGCGACGTGGACGGCATCGAAATCATCGGCAACGCAGTGCGCCTACCGCGTGGCACGACGCGCGTCGTCGTCACTTGGTAAAGTTTCAGATTCACGCATCACGCAATACGTAACACGCAATACGCACTACCACCTATGCCCCGCAAACTCCTCTCCCTCAACGATTCCCACTGGCGACTCGGCTCCGTCGCGCAACAACCATTCGGCGATGTGAACGATCTCGACGCGGTGACCGAGTGGTTGCCCGCGCAAGTGCCTGGTGATGTGCGACTCGATTTGTTGCGCGCGGGCAAAATCAGCGATCCGTTTTTCGCGGACAACAACGAAACGTCGCAGTGGATTGACGCGCGCGATTGGTGGTACGTGCGTGAACCCGATCTCGACTTGTGCGACGACGAACGCGCGTTTTTGATTTTCGAGGGCATTGATTATCAGAGCGCGGTGTTTTTCAACGGCAAGCAACTTGGGCGACACGTGGGAATGTTTTCGCGGCAAATCTACGAACTGACTGCCGACCACCGACCGCCGACCGCCGCCAAAATCTCTAATCTCCAATCTCTAATCTCCATCCGCATTTGGGGCGCTAACGCTCTGCCAAAGTTACACAAGACACTTTTGCAACGACTTTGGGCGCGTCTGGTCAAGCCACTTTACACGCCACCCAGCGAGCCGTTTCCCGATCGTTACGCGACGCTCAAGTGTCAAATGCAATTCGACTGGGATTTTGCGCCGCGTCTCCGCACGTGTGGCATTTGGGATGATGCGTACATCGTGATTGTGCGGTCGGTGTTTGTTGAGGATGCGTGGATCAAGGCAAAAGGCAAAAGTGAAAAAGTTGCGCGTGTTTCGGTGAATTTGACGCTCGACTCGGATCGCGCGCAAGATGTGCGCGTGGTGTGCAATGTGCGCGGGAAAAATTTTGCGAGCGATGTGCAGACGTTTGTGTTTGATGTGACGCTGGCGCACGGCAAGCAGACGCGCGAACTCACGTTCGAGTTGAACGACGCGCGCCTGTGGCATCCTTGGGATCGCGGCGAACCGAACCTTTACATACTCGAAATTCTCGTCGCGCGCGACGATACGATTTTGGATACGTACGAGACCACTTTCGGTATCCGCGAATTTGAATTGACGCGCGCGGAAGGCACGCCGCGCGATGCCGAACCTTGGCAATTCGTCATCAACGGCGCGCGCGAATTTTTGCGCGGCGCAAACTGGGTGCCACTCGACGCAATTCCTGCGCGCCTGACGCGTGCGGACTATGCGGCGCGTCTGCACCAAGCG
>JAOACU010000509.1 GCA_026417715.1 Anaerolineae bacterium
ATCAAATGGTACCTCAAACGAGAACGGTCCCCAGGCAGGATCATTCAATCGCGTGGTCAAATGATAACTGTGTACCATCCATTTGGCAAAGAGGTGTGCGGCTTTGTCGCCAATTGCTTTGCCCAAGCCGTAACGTGGATGATCCTTGATTTGTTGTGACATTATTTCGGCAGATTGCCAACGCTCCAAGTAGTGCAACAATGCTTGGGGTCTGCGCTCTTCATCACCTTCGTCTTTTGTCAAGAGTAAAGGAACTGCCAGAGGAACACCCCAACGGAAGATGGCATAATTCAAGACTTGCTTGGTGTTATCGAGAAACAAGTTGTATTTGTTGGGATTGGTTTGATTGGCTTCTGCCCATCGCGCAGCGCGCAATTTTTTGACAACATCATGAGTCGAAGTGATCTCGTTTACAGCGATGTTCAACTCACGAAAGAACTCAGCAGGTTGGTGTAAGAAACGCACCTCGTTGCGATACAACGTGTTGGTGACTTGAACGAGTAAAAGCCGCACTCCTTCAGTATCGGGTCCTTGATCGAGTACCGCATTCAGGAGCAAATAGCGCAAAAGCAGCTCACGACGCGTACAAGCCCCATCGCGCTCATCGAGTAACTTCTGGATGAGCTGATTGTTTTCATCAAAATAGTAACGAAAAATTTCAACTTTTTGCAAATCAGGAGGTGACGGATGAATGCGTCCCACCTCCGCAATCGTGTGGAGGAGTGCCTTCATCGCGACGTACCTTTTTGAGAAAAAAGCGGAAGGTCTGAACTTTCTAATAAAGACGTTGCTTTCCGATAACGGCGTTGCTTGGGATTCTTGGCAGTTACGTGCTCACCTAGCGTGATCTTTTTGAATTCTAGAATCAATTGATTTGAACGAATGCCTGATCTCTCTTCCAAGCGTTTTTGAGCCAACGCCACATATTTGGGTTCGATTTCATACCCAACGAAATGACGCCCTAAATGTTTAGCGACTTTGAGTGTCGTGCCTGAGCCAGCAAAGGGATCCAAGACAATGTCGCCACGATACGAGAACAGTTTGATTAGACGGTCAGGGATTTCTTCGGGAAACGGACAAGGATGATCAACCACGCCTGGAGGCACGGGTGCAATGTTCCACAGATTGTTGGCAATGTCGTGTGTGAAAAGAGAATCAATCGGCAAACGATTTTGTTCTTTTTCGCGCGCACTGCGCTTGCGAAAAATTGGTTCACCTGGCTTGCGAAAGATGAGAATGTGTTCGGTCATAATGTTTGGATGGTAGTAACCGGGGAACGGATGCTGAATAAATGTCCCTGCCCGTCGAATTCCTGCCGTGCATTTGTGCCAGAGGATTTCTTCATCGAATTCAAATCCAATTTCTTCCATCACTCGGACAAAATGATGGGGTAGAGGAATATGTGTGCCATTCTGCAAGATAGTGCCAATAACGACAGCCACAAAACTTCCAGGACGATGAACCCGATAGACCTCGGCAAAGCATCGCTTTAAGAAATCCAAATATTCCGAGTAGGTACTCTCTGTCTTGCGCGTGCGATAGTTTTGATGGGGATTAGAGGCATGAGAATTGTAATCAATCGCGTTCCAATACGGAGGTGAAGTCACCGTTAGGTCAATCACATCCTTTGGAATGACATCCATCCTTTCTGCCGAACCGAGAATAATTTGGTTCAAAAACGTCATACCGCTATCGTGCCGTTGTGATTCGCGCGCTCGCCTCACCATCGTTCTCTTCCTTTCACTACTCTCCCAAAAACTTTAATACCTCTGCATTGAACGTCTCCGTCGCTTCGATATGCGGCAAGTGACCTACAC
>JAOACU010000510.1 GCA_026417715.1 Anaerolineae bacterium
AGTAACAATACGGCAATGGCTAGAAACTTTTTCATAGTGCCTCCATTTGGTTGTCATAATAGCGAAAGCCGCATGCTTTCACTATTCGCAGTATAGTCAATCTGCCTTTTCAGGTCAATAATACTTTCGGGTAATTGTGTCAAAATTTACCGCACAATCGGCACGAGAATCGTAAAAATCGCTTGGTACGCAATATTTTGTCCCGTCGGTGCATTGCCAATTTTGCCACCAATGCCGTAAATGTGCGTACCCAGCGGCAACAAACTGGGATACACCCAAGATTTTGGAAATGGACTATCGAACGTAATCCACCGATTTTCTTCAGGCAAGTACTGCAACGCCGCTAGCGCATTCCCCTTATCTCCCTCGCCGCCAATCACATACACCAGATTCGATACACCTGCCACACCCATTCCGTACCGACCCTCTGGCAACGCCGCACGCGTTTCCCAAGGATTCTCACTGCCATCATCGCGTTCGGGCGAATACACTTCGTTGACATCCAGCGCGGCTTGACCATCGAATCCACCGATCACGAAAATTTTATTCCCTACGACTGCCGCGCCTGCATATCCACGCGCCGTTGGCATCGGTGTTTGTGTGCGCCACGTATCATCGGTGGGTGAGTACACATACACCGAATCCACATACCGCTCACCGTTCCAGCCACCGAACAGATACAACTTGCCCTCGAACGTGGCTAGCGCGTACGCGCACAGTGGTTCGGGCAAACGCGCGCGCGTTTCCCACCGATCCTGACGCGGGTTGTACACCTCTAACTGATCGCTGACATGCCGATGCGTCGAGTCCAAACGCCCACCGGGCACGTAAATCAATCCGCCAATCACTGCCGCGCTCACATCGGTCACGGCAGTTGGTTTGTTGGTCAAAGGCGTCCACGTGTTCGATGCGGGATCGTACCGTTCGACATTCGCGACGATTCCTTGCGCGCTCTCTCCGCCAATGGCGTAGATGCGATTTTCGTACGCGGCGGTGGCGAGTCCTGCGCGCGGCGTAGGCAACGCCGCGCGAATTTGCATACGCGCGGACATTGGCGCGGGGCTAGCCGAGACGGGCGCGGCAGTTTGACGAGTCGTCGCAATCGCAATACTCACAATACCGATCAACAAAACGATCAGCGCGGCGATACCAAGCCACCATTGCGACGCGCGCGTGGGTTGCGTCTCGATGGGTGGCATCGCGGGTGGCACAATCGGCTCGATGATTTTGGGCGCGGCATCAAGTTCTACAAGACCGTTTTGAATCGCGTACACCGTTGCTTCGGTGCGTGAGGTCACACCAATCTTGGCAAAGATATTGCGTAGATGAACCTTGACGGTGTTTTGGCTGATGAAGAGTTGCTGCGCGATTTCCTTGTTGCTCGCGCCGGTGGCAACAAGTCGCAAAATCTCGCGCTCGCGTTCGCTTAAATCGTGATTTAACATCGTACGGCTAATCTGTCCCGCAATTACTGTCTCACTGTCCCACTGTCTCACTATCCCACTGTCTCACTGTTTCACCGTTTTACTGCTTCACTATCCCCAGCATACTCGTTCTTGCGAATTGTGTCAACAACCGCGCTTGCGCGTTAGTTCCAAGTGCATTTGCAAAATTCAGTTGTACGAAATAGAATACGAGCGGGAGCAGTGCTCAACATGCAATTCAGAGATTATCGAACATTCTACCATCTGCGTCGGAAGCGGAACAATTCTCCCGCCGACTATTTTGAATTTGAAGAATTTCAAGGCAAACTGCTTGTCGAATATCTCAAGCGTTGTGGAGTGCTTGTCGAGACAAGTCACACTCTAGACC
>JAOACU010000051.1 GCA_026417715.1 Anaerolineae bacterium
TGCGAGACGCTTCGCTGCGCTCAGCGTGACAGAGTGCCTTACCAGCATTACTTTTGTAGCACCACCCGTCATTCGTCCTTCGTCAGCATTACAGAAATCTCCGTTACTTGCCCCGCAACGATGCGAAACGCGCGCACGATCGGTTGTTCGGGATGGGCAAGCGAAATGATGAGATACGTCACATCGGGATAGTACGCCTGCGCGAGATCAGTCGCCGATGGATACGCTTCACTCGCGGGATGCGAATGGTAAATGGCAATGTGCTCCCAGCCATTTGCCTCAATGTCACGAAACGCGGCAAGCAGTTCGTACGGATCGGCGTAAAAATTGACGCGCGGCGTCGCGTGGGTGTTCTTGAGTGGATAAATTTTCAGCGCGCGATGCTCCTTGCCGCCGATGATACCACACGCTTCGTTGGGTGCGCAATCGCGCGCGTGCGCGATGAGCGCGTGTAGTTGTTCGCGAGTCAGTTGAATCATCTTTGAATTTTCGATTGCCGATTTGCGATTTGCGATTTGGATGCTGAGATGCGTGATGATGCCATAATCGCGACAAGTTCGTTGGCTTCTTGGAGAAGCGCGTTGACAAGCGTGGGTTTCATCAAGCCGCTCTCGATAATCAATTCCATCCAATACGCGCTTTCATCGGCTTCTTCCACTGTGCCAATCTTGGCGATGAATTCTGCTTTTGAGCGGCTACGGCATGCCGCGCGATACTTAGCGCCAACGGATGTTCCAGCGCGCATCAATTGATTGGCAATGGCACGTCCGACAGTGGTTTTTGGTAGCGCGTCAACCAATTTGATAACGCGCAACGCAAACTGCTTTGTCCGTTGCTTCAGTTCTTTTTCATCCATTCCTTACCTTCTCCAGCGCGAGCAATCGCAAATCGCAAATCTAAAATCGAAAATGCCTAGACGATTTTTCCGCCCACGATGGTATGCTCCACGCGCGTCTGCAAAATCTCGCGCGCGGGGATGGTGAAAATGTCGTGCGCAAGGACGAGCGCATCGCCAAGACTGCCTTTGCACAATGGCGCGCCGATGTACGCGCGCACCGCTTCCGCCACCGATAATTTTTCTTGCGGATACCAACCGCCGCGCGGCTCGCCATTCGCGCGCTCGCGCGTCACTGCCGCGTGAATGCCGACCCAAGGATCGAGTGTTTCCACCGGGCAATCGCTTCCAAACGCCAGACGCGCGCCGCTGTTCAACAAACTCTTGAACGCGTACGCATAGCGCGCGCGCGCGCCAAGCAGCGCGTCTGCCATTTGGTAATCGCTCGTCGCGTGAATCGGTTGCATTGAGGCGATGACGTGCAGCGCGGCAAAGCGCGGAATATCGTCGGGGTGCAAGTGTTGCGCGTGTTCGATACGTAGTGGCGCGGTCAAACCTTCGCGACGCAGTTTTTCGTACACGTTCAGCACCTCGCGGTTCGCGCGATCACCGATGGCGTGTGTGCAGACCATCATCTCGGCTTGTGCCGCCGCGCGCGCAAGACGTTCGATTTCGTCAATCGGTGTGGTGGGAATGCCGCAATTGTCGGAGCCGACAAACGCTTCGAGCATCCACGCGGTTTGTGAGCCGAGTGAGCCATCGGCGAAGATTTTGACGCCAACGATGCGCAAGAATTCATCACCCAGGTTGCCGCGCAAACCAATTTCAAGCGCGCGTTCGAGATTTTCGGCAGGCAGAGTGTGCCTGACGCGCAGAGTCAATTTGTTTTGCGCGTGCAAGCGTTGAAACGCGCGTAGCGATGCCGCACCTTCGACGTTGTAAATGCCAACGATGCCAAGTTGGTGCGCGGTGCGAATCGCACTCAACAGCGCGTCGTCGGAAATATTTTCGGCGTAGAAACCGCGCTTGCCCTTTAGCAAGTCCATTGCGTTCTCGCGCAAGAGTCCCGTCGGTTCGCCATTCGCATCGCGTTCGATTTTGCCGCCAGCAGGGTCGGGGGTGTCGCGCGTGAGATTGATCGCGCGCATTGCCGCGCTGTTGATCCACGTCGAGTGTCCGTCCTTGCGATCGAGTACGACGGGATTGTTCGGCGCAATCGCGTCGAGTGGTGCGCGCGTCGGAAATTCGGGAATCGTCCAATCGAGATGATTCCAGCCGTGTCCGAAAATCCATTCGCCGGGTTGCGCTGTCGCGACGCGTGCCGCCACGCGCGCGACAACTTGTTCGAGTGAACGCGCGCCGTCGAGTTGTACGCGCGTGCGACTCATCGCGTACGCCGTGAAATGGATGTGATGATCCACCAAGCCGGGAATCACCACGCGTCCGTGCAGGTCGAGTGTTTCCGTGCGCGCGATGCGCGCGGCGATTGCCTCATCATCGAACGCGGCGACGCGTCCCGCCGCGAATGCAATCGCGTGCGCGTGCGGACGCGCTGAATCGAACGTGTAAATTTTTCCGTTGGTCAAAAGTAAGTCGCTCATAACTTGATTATACGCACGCGGCGTGGAATTGCAATGGGATAACAAAAAGTTGTGGGAATAGCGCGGCTTTGCGGCACTATCCCCACACTCCATTTTCGCTCGTCCAACACTTGCCTACGGTTTGTGCGGTCCCCAAGGCGGCGCAACAGGAGTTGCGTTTGCGGGTGGTGTTGGATTCCAAGGTCCAGGATTAGGCGCGCCGTGTGTGATGGATGGGCGCGGCAATTCTGTCGGGCGCGGAATGGGCAAAGTGATCGGCGGGCGCGGTTGTTCCGTTGGGCGCGGCGGAATCGTCAGCGTGCGCGTGATCGGTGGAGGCGGTAATTCGGTTGGGCGTGGCGGAATCGTCAGTGTGCGCGTAATCGGTGGAGGCGGTAATTCAGTTGGGCGTGGTGGGATCGTCAGTGTGCGCGTGATGGTCGGACGCGGTGAAAGATCGGTTGGGCGTGGAGATGGTGTGAACCGATGTCGAGCGCGCTCGCGCAAAGTGAGTGGATCGGTGAGTGCAGTTTCCACCACTTGCAAACGCGTGGTCAGCGTTTCCTGAACTCGTTGCAGCGCGGGCGTCGCTTGTTCGGGTGCGTGCGCTTGCACTTGGGCAACCACTTGGACTTGTTCGGTGAAACGATTCCGCATTTGTTCGAGGACGCGCGTCATCGTTGCATCGTCCATTCCTGCCGCGATTTGTAGTGCGGCTTCGGTTTGCGCTTCCAGCCGATTGGTCACTTGTTCGGGCACAGGTTTGCCTTGCGCGCTCAGCGCGGCGATTTCTTGCGCGCGTCGTTGCGTCAAATCGAGTAAGGTATTCACGCGCGCAGTCGAATCGCCGGCAAGATAGAGTTGCATTTCTTCGGTGACAAGTTTGACGCCGTACAACGGATCGGTGGGAAGTGCGTCTTGCGCGGCATACACCGCTACGCCCGATCCACCCATCGCGACGGTAAAGGCAAGTACTACAGCCACAAGCACTGGCATACTGAATCGCTCCTTTCGTGAAAATGGGTTTATCCATTCTATTTGACGCCAAAAGGAGCGCGCGGATACGGCTTGTTGCAAGTGATGGGCTTGTGCCAAAAATTGGGCGCGACCACGCGCGGCGGCGTGTGGATGGCGCGGCGGAAACGTTTTCAGTTGTGCCAATGCGTTTTGCACATCGGGTTCGAGTACATCATCCGATGGATTCATTCGGCATCCTTTTGCGCATCGAGCGCGCGGCGTAATGCTGCCAGCGCGCGATGTTGCAACGACTTGATCGCGCCGATTGGTTTGTTCAACGCGGCGGCGATCGTGGCGTTATCCAATTCCTCGACGAATTTCAAAACGATGACTTGGCGTTGGTCGGGCGTGAGTTGTGCGAGAGCCGCGCGCACGCGTGCGTGTTCCCACGCGCGTCCGAGTGTTCGTTCAGGATCGGCGTGCAACTCGTCCAGCGCATCGGGCGCGAGCGAGGTCACTGGCGGCGCGCGCCGCCACTGATCGGTGATCCAGTTGTGCGCGATGCGGTAGAGGTACGCTTGCAGATGTTCGCGCGGACCACCGCCGTTTTTGAGTGCGTGTAAGAATCGGCTAAAGACTTCGGCGACGCATTCTTCGGCGGCATCGGCGTTGCCCAACAAGCGCGCGGCGTAGCGATAAAGCGCGGGGCTGTATTGGTCGTAGATGATACCCAACGCCGCCAAATCGAATTGGCGCGCGCGTTCCAACAACTCGTGTTCAGAAGTCACAGCGCTCTCTTGATTATGACGCCCCAGTGGCGTCGTGGATACGGGTTAAAAAAATCAGTAGTGATCAAAAAAGTAATGCTGAGATTGTCATTCTGAGGCGCGTTTTCCGCGCCGAAGAATCTCCTCAAATGACTTGGCGATACGCTTCGCTGCGCTCAGCGTGACAGATTGCCTTACCAGCATTACTTGTGTAACAATACCAAAAAATCAACAGGGGCGTTCTGCGTGAACGCCCCTGTGTTGATAGACTAGGCACCTTCGAATTGGATGAGTGAAAAGACATCGTATCCTTTGAGTGCGTCGCGCCCATGTAGGTCCACCAATTCGATGAGGAAAGCGATGCTCACCACCTTGCCACCTAACTTTTCGATGAGTTGCGCGGCGGCTTTGGCAGAACCACCTGTGGCGAGCAAGTCATCCACCAACAAGACTTTGGTGCCCGGCGTAATCGCATCCTTGTGCATTTCCAATTTGTTCGTACCGTACTCCAACGAGTATTCGACGCTGATTTTTTCTGCAGGGAGTTTGCTGGGTTTGCGAATCGGCACAAAGCCCGCGCCCAGTTCGTACGCGAGCGGCGCGCCGAAAATCCACCCGCGCGCTTCGATGGCAGCGACCACTTCGACTTCACTGTCAATGTAACGTTCGACGAGTGTGTCAATCACTTCTTGGAATGCTTCGCCATCGCGAATCAGGGTCGTAATGTCGCGAAACAAAATGCCTTTGACGGGAAAATCAGGGATGCTGCGAATCAGCCGGGCGAGTTCCATTGTGAACCTCCTGAGCATCGGATTCTAGCGCGAGGCGTTGGTCACGTCAGCATAACGTCGGTGACAATGCCTCCCTTCTATTCCTGCCCGATTCTACGCAAAAGGTGAAAAAATGCAAATCACGCATGATGAGGTTGTTATGCGTGTCGTGCGGAATTGGTTTTTAGATTTTTTCGTAGTATAATGATAACGTAAAGTCCAATCTGTCATTTCGTTTGACTCACGCGCGCTGATTGCCAACATCGCAATTCTGAAATGACATTCACATTTTTCAGTGAGGTGAATATGCGAGAGATTTCAGCCAGTCAGATTACCGAAACGGTCGCGCGCCTTGCCGTCGAAGCGAATCATTATCTTGGCGATGATGTGGTCGCCGCGCTCAAGCACGCGCGCGAAACCGAAGAGTCGCCTGCCGGTCGCGATGTGCTCGATCAACTCATCAAGAATGTCGAGATCGCCAAACAAGGTGTCTTTCCGCTGTGTCAAGACACTGGCGTGGCGGTCGTTGTCGTTGAACTGGGTCAAGACGTGCACATCGTCGGCGGCGATTTGTACGATGCGATTCACGCGGGCGTACGCAAGGGCTATACCGAAGGGTACCTGCGCAAGTCAATGGTCGCGCAACCCTTCTCCGAACGCAAGAACACCAAAGACAACACTCCTGCGATGATTCACACCGACATTGTGCCCGGCGACAAACTCAAAATCACGGTGATGCCCAAAGGTGGCGGTTGCGAGAATATGAGCGCGCTCGCGATGCTCACTCCTTCGGCGGGACGCAAAGGCGTGGTGGATTTCATTGTCAACACGATTGACAAAGCCGGCTCCAATCCCTGCCCTCCGACGATTGTCGGTGTTGGCATTGGTGGTAGCGCCGATCAAGCGATGTGGCTCGCGAAGAAAGCCCTCTTGCGCCCGCTTGGCGAACCGAATCCCGATCCCGAAACTGCCGCACTCGAAAAAGAACTCCTTGAACGCATCAACAATCTGGGCATCGGTCCAATGGGCTTGGGTGGACGCTGGACGAGTTTGGCGGTTCACGTGCTCGCCGCGCCAGCACACATCGCCAGTTTGCCTGTCGGCGTGAACGTGCAATGCCACTCGGCGCGATACAAGGAGGCAGTGCTCTAGTTTGTTAGTGCGATAGTTTGCTAGTGCGATAGTTTGTTAGTGCGATAGTTTGCTAGTGCGATAGTCACAGTATTAACTATCGAACTATTGAACTATCCAACTATCGAACTATCCAACTATTCAACCATCCAACTACCTAACTATGAAACAATACCACATTGCAGTCATTCCCGGCGATGGAATCGGAATGGAAGTGATGCCCGAAGGACTCAAGGCATTGCGCGCCGCGCAAGAGCGACTGGGCACGTTTGAATTGCACTTTGAGGAATTTCCTTGGGGCACCGAGTACTATCTCAAAACCGGGCGAATGATGCCGGAAGACGGCTTGAAAATTCTGGAACAGTTCGACGCGATCTATCTGGGCGCAGTCGGTTTCCCTGCTCTGGCGCCTGATAGCGTGACCTTGTGGGGCTTGCTCCTGCCGATTCGCAAGAGTTTCCAGCAGTACATCAACTTGCGCCCGATTCGACTCTTGCCCGGCTTGGAGGGTCCCCTCAAGGGCAAAGGACCCGACGACATCAACTTTGTCTGCGTGCGCGAAAATTCGGAAGGTGAATATGCGGGCGCGGGTGGACGCGTGCACATTCACACCGAACACGAAGTCGCGATTCAAACGAGTGTGTTCACGCGCCACGCCGTCGAGCGCGTGATGCGCTTTTCGTTCGAACTCGCGCGCAAATCGCCCAAGCGCAAACTCACGTGCGTCACCAAATCGAACGCGTGTCAGTACTCGATGGTGTTTTGGGACGAGGTCTTTGCCGAATTGGCAAAAGAGTATCCCGATGTGACCACTGACAAGTGGCACGTGGATGCAATGGCGGCGCGCTTTGTGACGCATCCTGAAACGCTCGATGTCGTCGTCGCGTCGAATCTCTTTGCGGACATTCTCACCGATCTTGGTGGTGCGATTCAAGGTTCGCTGGGTACGCCACCGAGCGCGAACTTGAATCCTGAACGCAAGTATCCTTCGATGTTCGAACCGGTGCACGGTAGCGCACCGGACATTTACGGCAAGAAAATCGCCAACCCGATTGCCACTGTGTGGGCGGGCGCGATGATGCTCGATTGGCTGGGTGAGACACAGGCGAGCAAGTTAGTGATGGATGGCTTGATTGCCTACACCCGCGCGCGTCAACACCTCACGCCTGATGTGGGTGGCAACGCGAGCACGATGGAAGCAGGCGACGCGATTGCAAAGAAAATCAGAGAGCAGTGAACAGTGACTAGTGTTCAGTGTGCAGTGTTCAGTATTCAGTATGTAGTATTCAGTATTCAGTGTTCAGTCACCAATCACTGAATACTGAAAACTGAACACTGAATACTACTTGGAGGATAGCGATGAAAGTGACAACTCCACTCACCGATGCAGTAGTCGAACAACTTCACGCCGGCGATACGGTCGAAATCACCGGCACGATTTACGTCGCGCGGGACGCCGCGCACAAGCGAATGGTCGAAGCACTCGATCGCGGCGAAAAATTGCCAGTGGATTTGCGCGGACAAATCGTTTACTATATGGGCCCCTCGCCGACGAAACCCGGTCAGGTGATCGGGTCAGCGGGTCCGACAACGAGTGGACGAATGGACGCCTACACACCGCGCTTGTTGGAAATCGGCTTGAAAGGGATGATTGGCAAGGGCTTGCGCGCGCCAGCGGTCAAGGAGGCGATGAAAAAATACAAGGCGGTGTACTTTGCTGCTACTGGTGGCGCTGCCGCGCTCATCGCGCAACGCATCAAAAAAGCGCAAGTGATTGCCTACGAAGACCTGGGTGCAGAAGCGTTGCAAGAACTGTATGTGGAAGACTTTCCCGTCATCGTCGTCAACGATATGTACGGTGGTGACGCCTACGAGGATGGGAAGCAAAAGTACGCGAAGCAATGAGCCAATGAACCAATGAGCCAATGAGCCAAAGGAGGCAAGCGATGAGGTTGCGTTCTTCCAAAGGTGAAAATATTCGCGAACGAACTTTTCGTTTTGGTGTGCGAATCGTCAAGATGGTCAATCGCTTGCCTCGTACAACGGCAGGGTTTGCTCTAGGGAGTCAGGTCATTCGTTCTGGCACGGCAATCGGTGCAAACGTTGAAGAAGCCGATGCGGCAGAGTCGAAAGATGATTTCATCCACAAGATGAAAATTGCCTTGAAGGAAGCGCAAGAAACACGCTATTGGCTTCGCATTATCATCGAATCCGAAATGTTGATTGACGAAGAGACCAAGGCATTGTTGAAAGAATGCGATGAGATCGTGCGCATCCTTCATACGATCATCACCAACACGATAGTAAAAATGAGTCAATGAGCAAGTGCCAATAAGCCAAACACGAATTTGGCTCATTGGCTCATTGGTAAATTGGCTCATTGAAACCGAAAGGGGGTGACGCGGTGTTGCGATTCTATCGTCGAACGTGATTATGAATCATCACGAATGAGATGCGCGTGACGCATCCATCCGTTCGTCGCGCTGCTGCGCGCGCGTCGTGCGACCGCGTCGTCCCCTCGACGAAAGACGAAAAACGGAAGACGAACGCTTTCGTCCTTCGTCATTTGTCCTTCGCCTAGTTTCCCCGGGCTCTGCGGTCGTATCGCCGCGCGCCACACGCGGCAAAACTAAATTCTAACGACCAAGGAGCCCAGAAATGTCTTCACTCACTCACTTTTTCTCCTCGCGCTGGGGACCGATTGTGACGGGTATCGTCATCGGTGTCCTCGCGCCGATTCTCGTCAAACTTGGCAATCCCGGCAATATGGGCGTGTGTGTCGCGTGCTTTAGCCGCGACATTGCCGGCGCGCTCGGCTTGCATCGCGCATCAGCCGTGCAGTACATTCGCCCAGAAATCATCGGCTTGGTGCTGGGCGCGCTCATTGCCGCGCTTGCGTTCCGTGAGTTCAAGCCGCGCACTGGCTCATCACCGCTCGTGCGATTCCTGCTCGGAATGTTCGCCGTGATTGGCGCGCTCGTCTTTCTCGGTTGCCCCTGGCGTGCCTACCTGCGTCTCGCGGGCGGTGATTGGAACGCGATTGCTGGCATCGTCGGCTTGATTGCGGGTATCGCGTTGGGCGTCGTGTTTCTGCGAATGGGCTTTTCGCTTGGACGTAATCGTCCCGCGCCAATCGCGCTCGGCTGGGTGATGCCGCTGTTGATGATTGCGTTGCTCGCGTTGGTTGTGCTCGCGCCGCAATTCGGCAGAGACGCGAACGGCAACCCAAGCGGTCCGATTTTCTTTTCGACGACGGGACCAGGCAGTCAACACGCGCCGCTGATCGTTTCGCTCGCCGTTGGGCTGATGATCGGCGCGCTCGCGCAACGCAGTCGCTTTTGCACCGTCGGTGGCATTCGCGATGTGATTCTGATGCGCGATCCGCATCTCATCAACGGCGCGATTGCACTCGTCATCACCGCGTTCATTGTGAACCTCGTGCTGGGGCAGTTCAATCCCGGGGTTGAGAAACAACCCATCGCGCATACCGACGCGATTTGGAATTTTGGCGGGATGGTACTCGCGGGACTCGCGTTCACACTTGCGGGTGGTTGTCCCGGACGACAATTCATCTTGTCGGGCGAAGGTGACGCAGACGCGGCGATGTTCGGTTTAGGGATGATTGTCGGCGCGGGTTTGGCACACAATTTCAACCTTGCCAGTTCCGCAACAGGTCCCAGCCCGTTCGGTCCCGCCGCAGTCATCGTCGGGTTGATTGTGTGTGTGGCGATTGGGCTGGCGTTCCGCGAATCGGTTGGACAGTGAGACAGTTGGACAGTAGGACAGTTGGACAGTTCCGTCGTCTCAAGGAGAATCGAAAATGAGCGAAATCAAGACTTTCGACGCGCGCGGACTCTCGTGTCCGCAACCGGCACTCCAAGCCGAAAAATTTTTGTCGCAAGTCGGCAGTGGCTTGGTGGAGATACTCGTGGACACCGGGACTTCGCGCGATAACGTCGCACGCCTCGCGCGCAAAGCCGGATGGAGTGTCGAAATCGAAACGAAACCCGGCGAAGGTTTTCGGTTGATTTTGAAAAAATAGTCACTGATCACCGCGCGGTCGGCGGTCGGTCGTCGGCGGTCAAAATGATGATCTATCTCGACAACGCGGCAACTTCGTTTCCCAAACCGAACACGGTGTTGCGCGCGATGAACGATTTTTTGGAACGCGCGGGCGGCAATCCCGGACGTTCGGGACATCGTTTGTCCATCGAAGCGGGACGTATCGTGTACGATGTGCGCGAAACGCTTGCCGAACTGTTCCGCGCGCGCGATCCGTTGCGCGTCATTTTCACACTGAACGCGACACACGCCATCAACCTTGTCTTGCGCGGCATCTTGCGCGCGGGCGATCGCGTTGTGACAACAAGCATCGAACACAACGCGGTGATGCGTCCTTTGCGCGCACTTGAACGCGCGGGTGTGCAACTCGTCATCGTGCCGTGTGCGCGCGATGGCACACTCGATTTGGAGGCGATGCGGCGCACACTCACGCGTGGCACGCGACTCGTCGTTGTCAATCACGCGAGTAACGTCATCGGTACGATTTTGCCGATTGCGGAGATGGCGCGTCTGGCGCACGATGTTGGCGCGCTCGTCCTCGTGGATGCCGCGCAAACCGCTGGCGTCGTACCGATTGACATCGAAGCGATGCAGATTGATTTGCTCGCGTTCACCGGACACAAGGGCTTGTATGGACCGCCCGGTGTCGGCGGGTTGGTCATCGGCGAAAATGTGGATGTGGCGATGATCGAACCGCTGATGCGCGGCGGCACCGGCAGTCACTCGGAATTCGAGGAGCAACCCGACGATTTGCCAGACAAGTTCGAGAGTGGCACGCCAAACGGTGTTGGCATCGCGGGTTTAGGCGCGGGCGTGCGATTCGTGCTAGAGCGCGGCGTGGACGCGATTCGCGCGCACGAGGTCGAACTGACGCGCGCGCTCATCGCGGGCTTGGGCGAAATTCCCGGCGTGATCGTTCACGGCACGCGCGACGCCGAGTTGCAAACGGCGACCGTGTCGTTCACAGTGACGCATCGGCGCGTGTCCGAAATCGGCTTACGACTCGATGAAGAGTTTGGTGTGTTGTGTCGCGTCGGTTTGCATTGCGCGCCAGCGGCGCATCGAACCATCGGGACGTTTCCCGAAGGGACGGTGCGCTTTGCGCCGAGTGTGTTCACAACGCGCGACGACATTCGCGCAGCGGTGGACGCGGTACGGAGAATTGTGCAAGGATGAACGGCGTAGTTTTGTTTCACACGACTTCTGCCGCGTTGCGCGCGGAAAAAGTTTTGCAACGCGCGGGGTTGGTCGTCAAGTTGATTCCCACCCCGCGCGAATTTTCGAGCGATTGTGGCATCGCGTTGCAATTCGAGTGGAAGGATGTCGCGCGCGTGCAACAGTTGCTCGAGGATGCGCGCGTCGAATGCGCGGGCATCGCACAAAGATAAAATTTTGGTCGCTGGTCAGCCGTACTGAGTTTCGCCACAGGGCGCACAGAAGGATTTTTTCTCTGTGTCCCCTGTGTCCTCTGGCAAAACCGAGCAGTTACAAATTTTGCTGATAGCGTAGAGTGTGTTATACTTGGCGTGGGGCAAAGCCGCCCACACCAATCGCAAAGGGGGTGATCACCGGCAGCGCAAAGAAAACGAAACGATTGTGTGCCCCACATTCTATTCCAAATTTTTAGGAGGAGAGGATGAAACGAATCGTCTGGTTGCTCATTGTGCTTGGTGTGGTGTTGGCGGCTTGTGCCGCACCTACGCCCCAAGTGGTGAAGGAGACCGTCGTTGTTCCGCAGACCAAGGTCGTGGAAAAGGTTGTGGAGCAAACCAAAGTCGTCGAAAAAGTGGTCACGGTCACTCCGGCTCCTACCGTTCCAGCCAAGGTCACGCACATTCGCTTTACGCTCGATTTTGCAATTCAAGGACCGCAAGCGCCGTTCCTCGTGGCGTTGGACAAGGGCTATTTCGCTGAAGAAGGTCTCTCGGTGGTGCTGGATCGTGGGCTGGGTTCAGCGGATGCGGTCACCAAGATCGCCAGCGGCGTGTATCAGATGGGCTATGCCGACATCAACACGCTGATGGAGTTCAACGTCAAGAATCCCGACAAGGCGTTGCAAGTGGTGGCGATTGTTTTGGACCGCGCGCCGTTTTCGGTGCTCACCCTCAAAGGACGCGGCATCGAAAAGCCCAAAGACTTGGAGGGCAAGAAATTGGGTGCCCCTGCGGGTGACGCGCCACGCCGCTTGTTCCCCGTCTTTGCCAAAGCCGCCGGTATTGACGCCACCAAAGTCACCTGGGTCACAATGGATGTGCCGTTGCGCGAGCCAACGCTCATCAAAGGTGATGTGGACGCCATTACCGGTTTTTATTTCACCGCGTTCCTCAATCTCACCGCGAACAAAGTCCCCGCGAGCGACATCATCGCCTTCCAGTACAGTGATTACGGACTCGACCTGTACGGCAACGGCGTGATGGCATCGCCAGCGTGGATCGAAAAGAATCCCGATGCTGTGCGCGCGTTCTTGCGCGGCTTGGTCAAGGGTTGGAAAGATACGATTGCCAATCCTGATGAAGCGATCGCCATCTTGCTCAAACGTGAACCGTTGCTCGACAAAGATGTGGAGAAACAACGTCTGCTCCTCGCCATTCAAAACAATATGCTCACGCCCGATGTGAAGAAGAATGGCTTTGGTGGTGTAGTGCTCGAACGTTTGGCAAAGGCAATTGATGCTGTGGCGGCAGGGTTTGAATTGCCTAGCAAACCCGACGCGGCAAAACTATTCACCGACAAGTATCTGCCTCCGCAGGCAGATCGTATGCCACCAGTCAAATAACACCGGCATAGGGAAGGC
>JAOACU010000511.1 GCA_026417715.1 Anaerolineae bacterium
AGATGTGTATAAGAGACAGGTTATCAACTCGATACGCGCGACGCGCGCGCCAGCGATGTGCTGACCCTAACATTGCACTGGCACATCGAGCAAACGCCCAGCGCGCGCTACAAAATCTTTGTGCACTTGCTCGACGCGAGCGGTCGCGTCGTCGCACAGCGCGATGGTGAACCCTTCGCCGATTTGCGTCCCACGATCACATTGCGCGCGGGTGAAAGCATCGCCGACAACTATGGCGTCTTCGTCGAACCCGACACACCACCCGGCGAGTACCGCATCGTAATCGGTGTGTATCGCGCGGATGATGGTGCGCGCGTGCAAGTGGGTGACAGTGATCATTTGATTTTGGAAACCATCCGAATCAAATGAACCAATGTGCCAATGAGCCAAAATGGAGATTGGAGATTAGAGATTAGATTTGGCTCATTGGTTCATTGGCTCATTGGCTCATTGGAGTTGAGTATGCCGGTTGATCTATACATCGGTCCGAAAAAACGTGGCGCGCCGTGGTGGCAAGGTTGTCTGCTCTCGTTGCTGATTCTGCTTGCGGGCGCGTACGCGGCGATTCTGATTCTTGCGGCGAACGGCTATTACGTTTCGGAAAACATTCCTCTGCCCGATGCATTCAAACCGACGGCGACACCTTCTCCCACACCCACCGAACCCGCTACCACGCGGCTGCAACGCGGCGATGCGCTGTTCATTGATGGACAGTTTGAAGCCGCGATTGCCGAGTACAACGCGGTGCTGGGAATGGAACCACTGAACGATGCGGTGTATGCGCGTCTGGTCAAGCCACTGATTCTGTTGCGCCGAGTGGACGATGCCGTACAAGCCGCGCGTCGCGCCGTGCAACTCAACGATCAGCGTGCGGAAAATTTGACCGCGCTCGCCGAAGCACTCGATTGGCAAGGCAATTACATCGAAGCACTCGATTTTGCGTTGCGCGCGACGGAACTCGCGCCAAACTCGGCGACCGCGTGGGCAATCGTCGCCGAAGTGTATGCCGATTTGAATCGGCCCGAGCGCGCCATTCCTGCCGCGCAAAAAGCCGTGCAGTTGGATCCCAACAACGTGGACGCACATCGCAATCTAGGATACGCGCAAGAAGCACGCGGACGCTATCGCGACGCGATCACGTCGTACAAACGCGCCATTGAGATTCGACCCAAGTGGGCGTACCTCTACATCAGTCTCGCACGCAATTATCGCGCCATCAACAACTATGCCGAAGCGATTGCCACGTTGCAACAAGCCCAACGCGTCGCCCCGCGCGATCCGCAAGTGTACGACGAACTTGGCTGGACGTACGCGCTCAACGGCGATGCGCCACGCGCGATCGCGCAACTGAAACGCGCTATCGAAGTAGATCCAACGTACGAGGTGGCGTACGGACACTTGGGACACGTTTACTTTGTGCAACAGGATTGGCAAAGCGCGGTGACAAATTTGGAGAAAGCCATCGAACTAGGAGGAAAACGTTTGGAGTACTTTTATAAATTAGGGATCGCGTATGTGAACTTGAAAGATTGCGCGCGGGGAAGAACGTGGATCGAAAAAGCGATTCAAATCAACTCACAAGATACCGCCGTGCTGGGAGCCGTGACATGGTATCAGCAACATTGTGAAGCCCCTAGTCCCACACCGCGTAGAAAGTAAGGTGGTGATCAAAAAGTAATCCTGAGGGTGTCATTCTGAGGCGCGCTTTACGCGGTGCTGAGCGAAGCCGAAGCAAGAATCTCGCAAACCACTTTGCGAGACGCTTCGCGGAGTTTACCCCTGTCTC
>JAOACU010000512.1 GCA_026417715.1 Anaerolineae bacterium
CCTCTCAGATATCATTCTGGCAAGCCTTTTTAAATCTTCTATTCCTTCTTTCCCTGTTGCCGCATTCGCGCAACCACTGTTGATGACCACCGCGCGAATTGCGCGATTGTTTTTCGCGAGTGTCGCTTTGTCGTACAGCACCGGCGCGGCTTGCACGCGATTCGTGGTGAACATTCCCGCGCACGCACAATCGTGTTCACTCACCACCAGTGCCAAATCGAGCGCGCCAGTTTTCTTGATGCCACACGCTACGCCAGCGGCACGAAAGCCACGTGGCGCGGTGATGCCATAGAGATTAGAGATTGGAGATTCGTTCTGAGCAGAAGGTTGGAGATTAGAGATTGGAGTTTGGCTCATTGGCACTTTGGCTCATTGGCTCATTGGTCAATTGGCTCATTGCACTAGTCTCGTTTGAACTTGGAATAATCCGGCGCCGCGTACGCGCTCTTACCGTGTCGTTCGATTTCCATCAGCGCGCGCACTTTGAGTGGCAGACCGAACAAGCGGATGAAACCTTCGGCATCTTTTTGGTTGTACACGTCTTCTTGCCCGAACGTGGCGTAATCCTCGCGATACAAACTGTACGGCGATTTGCGTCCCACCAAAATCACATTGCCCTTGTAGAGTTTCAAGCGCACTGTGCCCGTCACCGTCTTTTGCGTCTCGCGCACGAACGCGTCGAGTGCTTCGCGCAGGGGCGTGAACCATTGACCGTTGTACACCAAATCGGCGTACTTGAGCGCGATTTGTTGTTTGTAATGCAATGTCTCACGATCGAGACACAACTCTTCGAGCGCGTCGTGTGCGTGCACCAGAATCGTACCGCCGGGCGTTTCGTAAACGCCGTGCGATTTCATTCCGACTAGACGATTCTCCACCAAATCCACGCGCCCGATGCCGTGCTTGGCGCCGAGTTGATTCAGCGTCGTGAGCAGTTCGATTGCGCCCATCGCGCGTCCATTGATTTTGCGCGGCGCGCCTTTGTCGAATTCAATTTCGACGTACTCGGGTTCATCGGGGGCTTGCTCTGGCGCGACGGTGAGTTGATACATCGCGGGCTCAGGTTCTTGCCAAGGGTCTTCGAGAATGCCGCCCTCGTGCGACAAGTGCCAGATGTTCCAATCGCGCGAGTAGATGGATTTCAGCGTTGCCGTTACCGGTACGTTGTGCTTTTGTGCGTACGCAATTGCATCTTCGCGCGAGCGAATCGTCCATTCGCGCCACGGTGCGATCACGCGCAGTTTGGGGTTCAGCGCTTGGTACGTCAACTCGAAACGGACTTGGTCATTGCCTTTGCCCGTGCAACCGTGCGCGACCGCGTCTGCGCCTTCCATCTCAGCAATTTCCACTTGCGCTTTGGCAATCAGCGGACGCGCAAACGATGTGCCCAAGAGATACTTGCGTTCGTACACCGCGCCGGCTTGGATGGTCGGATAGATGTAGTTGACGATGAACTCTTCGCGCAGGTCTTGCACATAGCATTTACTCGCGCCGCTGGCAATCGCTTTGGCTTCGATGCCGCTCAAGTCATCGCCTTGTCCGATGTTTGCGCACACGCAAATCACTTCGCAATCATAATTTTCCTTGAGCCAAGGCACGATGATGGACGTGTCGAGTCCACCCGAATACGCCAACACCACTTTGCCGATTTTTTGCTTTGCCACCGCACACCTCCGTTTTTGATTTTCGATTTTTAGATTGCCGATTTTAGATTACCGACTACAGAACACTGTCTTACTGTCCCACTGTCTCACTGTCCCACTGTCCCACTGAACACTGAACACTGTCTCACTGAACACTATCCACCGAC
>JAOACU010000513.1 GCA_026417715.1 Anaerolineae bacterium
GTCCTGATTGTGGACGACCAACCCGTCTTTCGCCGCCAACTGCGCGCGCTGTTGGAGCACGCGGGCTTGGACGTCGTTGGTGAAGCGCGCGATATTCTTGACGCCGAACGGAAAACGCGCGCGACGCATCCCGATCTGGCAATCGTGGACGTGATGTTGCCGGGCATTAGCGGTGTGGAAGGCACCGCGCGGCTCAAAGCACTCGCACCAAACTTGCGCGTGATTTTGGTCAGCGCGTACGCGGATCGCATCAATTTGTTTCGCCAAGCCGCGCGCGATGCCGGCGCGGAAATGTTCGTCGCCAAAGATGATTTGGATTTGGAAATGGTACGTTCGTGGAACGATGAGAGGTGAAAAATGATTGCACAACTTGTCACCCTGCGTCATTGCAAGCGTTTATGGCGAATCAATCTCCGACAAGCAAATTGGGGATTGCTTCGTCGGCGAAAATCGCCTCCTCGCAATGACAGACCGAGCCGTATCGCTTGGGTGTTCGTCACTTTGTTGTGCGCCGCCGCGCTGATCGCGTGCGAACCCGAACCCACAGGACCGCGCGCGTGGATTGATTTTCCGCGCGATGGCGCGAACCTCCCAGTCGGTGTGCCTGTCACGGTGCTTTCGCACGTCTTTGCGCCAGAAGGTATTGTCGAAGTGCTTCTCTCGGTCAATGGCGTCGCGTATCGCCGTAATCCACCCAGCGATGCCGGCAATTTCGCCAAAGCATCGCACGAATGGCTCCCTGACCGCGAAGGTGATTTCGTTTTGGAGGTGACCGCGTTTTCGACGAAAGGCGTTGCCAGCGCGCCCGCGCGCGTTCGCGTGCGCGTTCTGGGCAAAATCACTCCAACACTCGTGCGTCCGACAACGGTTGCACCCGTCACGACAGTTGCGCCCGCGCGTGTGACTACGGTGGCACCGGTGACGACCGTTGCGCCCACCGCGCGCGCCGATCTCGCTATCGTCAGCGTGGACGCCGTCGTCATCGGCTACAAAGGTGACATCGCGTTGAGTCGTCCGCGCGTCACGTATCGCAACGCGGGAACGATTCCGATTCCCAACGATTACGTGATTCAACTCAGCGTCAACGGCACACCGCAAACGACGCTGACGCGCGGCGCGGGTTTTGGAGTGGGCGGCACATCGGAAGCGATTTTCGATTACACATTCGAAGGCACGCTGAACATCGGCGTCACACTTGATTCGACCAACACGGTTGCCGAAAGTGACGAGACCAACAACACACTCACCCAAGTTCTGCGTTGTGGTGGCACAGTCACTCCGCCTACACCGACGTTCACTCCCACACGCACGCCAACGATTCCACCACCAGCAGGTTGTATCGGCATGCCCAACATCGCGTTCTTCAGCGTATCCCCCACCGCGATTTATCAAGGGCAATCGGCAACCTTGAGTTGGGGCGCAGTGACGAACGCCGATTCCGTTTCGATTGATCAAGGCATCGGTAGTGTCGCGACGCCGGGGTCGCGCGTCATCGCGCCGATGCACACGACGACGTTCACGCTCACCGCGCGTTGTGGCGCGACTAGCGTCACACGCCAAGTGACCATCGTCGTCACGCATCCGCCCACGCCCACGTTCACGCCGACGACGAAACCGCCAGACACGCAAGCGCCACCCGCGCCGCAACTCGTCGCGCCGTCGGGTACGCTTTCGTGTCGCACGAGTGTTACACTCGATTGGAATGCCGTGAGCGATCCGAGTGGCATCAAGACGTACTACGTCAAACTGGAACGCCAAGTCACGCCGGGCAACTGGCAATCGGCAGGTGGTTGGACGACGAGTAGTAC
>JAOACU010000514.1 GCA_026417715.1 Anaerolineae bacterium
GGCTTGGCATACGATGGAATGCTATTCGATGACGAAATCATATAGCCGCCACCCGGCTTGCCGATGTCCATACATTGCTTGACCCACGCGCGCACTTCCTCAGGTGTGCCGCGTCCAAGCACATCCACCGATACGTTGCCGATGATGCACACACGCTTGCCATAGCGCGCCTTCACCTCTGCCAAGTCCATTGGTCCCGGTTCGATCGGGTGAATGCCGCGCATACCGAGTGTGAGCAGATCATCGAGCACAGGCATAATGTTGCCGTCGCTGTGAAAGACCCAAGGAATCGTAATTGCTTCGGCGGAACGACGGAACGCCGGCAACAAAAATTCGCGAAACACTTTGGGCGAGCAAAAGGGTCCCGCTTTGAACGCAATGTCGTCAAAACTCCACAGAAAATCAAATCCCATTCGGATTAAATTTTCTGTGACGACGAGTTGCCAGTCCACATATCGCCGTAGTATCTCGCGAACGAGATCAGGATCGTCGCGTAGTGCGAAGGCAAAACCGTCCAAGCCCATACTGACCAGCATTGGCGCGACGCCATGCTTGATTGCCGCAACCGCTGCGTAATCGCCTTTTTCGTCGAGTACGCGCCGCGCGTTCGCGTACAGCGCGGGATCGTTCGGATCAGGGAACACCATCTTGTCGAGATCAGCACGCGTGCGCAGCCAACCGGTCGTCACGTACGGTTGTCCATCACTGCCGATACCTTGGTCGGCAAAGTAGGGCGGGAACACCACAGCGACGACGACGTCGCGTCCAAGCAGGTCGGAAATTTCGCGCTCGCTCAAATCGCGTTCACTGTTTGCCAACGCGCGTGCAATGTTTGCCGCGATACTCCCTTCGGCGAAAGGAACACGATCGGGTTGCTCACCGGCAAGCGCGCAGAGTACGCGTTCACGTGGTATCATTCTGCTCCTGATCAGCGATCAGAGTTGAATGGGATACTTGCCATACTTGCGTGTGGCACGCACCATCGCCATAAAATTTTCGAGTTTGACATAGTACGCCACTGTGTTACTTGATCCAACGGCATAGCCACCCCCAGGCGCAAGCGTACGAATGCGCTCGCGCACTTCGGCTTCCACATTGGCAGGCGTGCCGAGTGTGAGCGTCTCACCAATTTCGATGTTACCGAGTAAACACAGGCGCGTGCCGTACTTGCGTTTGAGTTCGCGACTATCCATCGCTTTGGGTTCGATGGGATGGATGGCGTTAAAGCCACACGCAATCAAGTCATCCAAGATTTGCCACAAGTTGCCGTCGCTATGCAGAATGTAGGGCAAATTTCTGCGGCGGCATATATCACCCATCGCTTCATAGTACGGAAAGAGATAACGACGCAGAATATCAGGACGTACCATTGTGCCAGAGACGTACGCCAAGTCATCGCCGACCCACATGGCACCGATTTCTTCCATTCCCGCGATACGCTCAAACACGCGTAATTGAATTTCACCGATGCGTCGAAAAAGTTGCGCGACCAGATCGGGTTGATCTACAAGCGCAAAGCAAAACGTATCGAATCCCATAATCCGCCACACACGTGTAAAGATGCCGCCAACGCCCGAAATGATTTTCATTCCCGGATAGAGCCGCCGCGCACATTCAGCCAGATTGCTGTAATCAATCGTATCGGGATCGGGAAAGGGATATGTTTCGTATTCGTGCCAATTGCTGACGAGTGATTTTTCTTCTCCTTCCCATCGGCTCAATTGCATATCGCCAGCGTAAATGCGGTCTTGCGCGGCATGACCATCACCCACCATTCGATATTCATAGTTCGCGCGTAGGTAGAT
>JAOACU010000515.1 GCA_026417715.1 Anaerolineae bacterium
TAAGAGACAGCAACACATACCGCGCCATTTCGATACCTTCGACCTGAATGATGTCGAATGATGCGCGCGCGAGTGCATCGAACTTGGCGTGCATCTCTGCCGACTTGAGGCGTAGTGCCATATCGGGCAGTGGCGAGGTGAGCGTTGTCCACGCGCGTTGCGCGAGTGTGCGCGTGGGGTACGGTACGATTTCGATGCGTTGGCACAAGTCGCGTAGCGGCGCGGCGTTCTGCAACTCGTCAGGCGTACCGAACGAGAGGAGGGTGATGGCGTGACGCGGCGCAAGATATTTGATGATGTTGAAATTGCGGAGTGTGGTGCCTTGTTGGGGCGGGTAGGGGAGTTGAGGGGTGAGGAGTAACAGTTTCACTTTCAATGAACCAATTGCCCAATGAGCCAATTACCCAATGAGCCAATGAGCCAAATCGTTTTGGGTATCGTCATTCGTTTTTTCATTCTTTGGTTCATTGGTGAATTGGCTCATTGGCTCATTACCTTGCGATACACCGCGAGTGTCTCGCGCGCGGCGCGTTCCCACGAGAACGTTTGCGCGCGTTTCAATCCTTTGATGCGCAATTCCTCGCGCAACGCCGAATCGGTGAGCACGCGCGACATTGCGACGGCAAGACCCTCCACATCGTCAGGCGCGACGAGGAGCGCGGCATCACCTACGACTTCGGGCAGTGATGAGACGTTCGAGACGATGACGGGCGTGCCGCACGCCATCGCTTCGAGTGGCGGCAAACCAAATCCTTCGTAAAACGACGGCAAGACGAAAAGACTCGCGGCGTTGTAGAGGTACACCAACTCTTCGTTTTGCACACTGCCCAAAAAGCGCAACGCATCACCCAACTGCACTTCGGCAAGGGCTTGGTCCACTTCTTCGACCAACCAACCACGATAGCCAGCAATCACGAGCGGCAGTTGCATTTTGTAATTGTCGCGCAAACGTTTGTAGGCGCGCAACAAAGTCGGTACATTCTTGCGTGGCTCAATCGTGCCGACGAAAAGAATGAACTCGTCGGGCAGGTTGTATTGGGTGCGCACAAACGCGCGCGCGCGACTCTTGTCCATCGGCACAAAGAGTGGATGCGCGGCTTCGTAGATGACGGTGATTTTCGATTCGGGCACGCCGAGCAAGTTGGTGAGATCGCGCTTGGTGCTTTCCGAAACCGCGATAATGTGCGTGGCTTGACGCGCGGCAAGATCAACCTGACCGTAATAGCGCGCGCTCTCACGCGTGAGAAAACGTGGATAGCGCAAAAACGCCAAATCGTGAACGGTGATGACGGTGGGGCAACGCGTCCAACGCGGTGGAATGAAATCGGGGCTGTGCAACACATCGAGCGCGAACGGCGCCAATTCGATGGACATCGCCACGCGCTCGAAACGATGGTGACTGGGTGTCCAGAGCGGTTGCTGACGAACGTTGGGCTGTTGAATGTGAATCGTTTTGTCTTTGCGACTGGTGAAGAGGATGAACGCATCGTCGCGTGCGATCTGTGCCAGGGCTTGAGTGAGTCGCAAGATGTATTGACCGATGCCGGCGCGATGATAAAAGATCAAGCGCGCGTCAATACCGATGCGCACAATGGGACTCCTTGCGAGTTAGATTGATTGCATTATAATCCAGACGGGAGAAAATGCAAATGGGGACGGAGGACGGAGGATTGATTTTCGATTGCAGATTTCAGATTGCAGATTTCAGATTGCAGATTGTTGGATGAAGAAGGACGAAGGACGAACGAGCGATTTTCGGGTGGTCTCCGACGCGTTTTCGTGTAGGCAAAGCGATATGCGAGAT
>JAOACU010000516.1 GCA_026417715.1 Anaerolineae bacterium
GACGAGTGCTTTGCCCATCTGAATCCTTTCGGTAAAATGACCGATGACGGTCATCGGTCATCGGTCGTCCGTCTTGATGCTTGAATCGCCAAGTCCACAAACACCGCGCTCGACCAACCGAACACGGACGCTGCGTGCGGTGGCGGATCACCGGTGTCGGGATTGTAGTACTCGTAAATGTCATTGTGGCGCATCAACAATTCGAGTGTCTTGTCGCGCAGTTCGCGCGCGAGTTCAGCGTAACCCGCGCGCGCGAGTCCTTCGATGAACAGGTAGTTGATGTTGACCCACGTGGGACCGCGCCACATTTTGTTCGGATCGCATTTCGGATCGTTGCGCGCGACGGTGGGAATCGGATAGCGCGTCCAAAATTCATCAGGATTTGTCAGGTGTGCGACCAAACGATCATTGATCGCGCGCGGCATTCGTCCTGTGAACAGCGGATACAAGTTGAACGGCGTGAGCACGCGAATCGGTTTGTGATCGCGCGTTGCCCAGAACACACCTGCGTCTTCGTCCCAAAAATGTGTGATGATTTTTTGCGCGAGTTCATCCGCACGCGCGCGCCACATTATGGCATCGTCTTGCAAATGCAAAATTTCGGCGATGCGCGCGAGCGCGTCCATTTGCATCACGAGGTACGTGTTCAGTTCAGGCGACTCGACAGGCATCCCTTCATCCCACAACGGACTGTCATCCAGTCCCGACGAAAAGCCATGATTGTACTGCGCGATGCCGTCGCGGTCATCGTCATTCTTTTCAAACCACCACGCGTTCCAACGACACAGCGGCTCGTAAATCTCATCGAGAAAATCGCGATTGCCGAGCGTGTCGTACAACTTGAGCGCAGTCCACGCGATCAACGGCGGCTTGGTCACATCGGCTTCACCTTCGATACCAGGCAATCGCCAGCGCAAGACGACACCTTCATCGTGCACCGCATCGGGAATCATTCCGTCTGCGCGTTGATGATCGAGAACGACGCGCAGTTGATCTTCGGCGAGTTTTTGATTGATGTGCCGATACGCCAGCGCGTGAAAGAACGCATCCCACTGCCAAACGCCGATGTAGTGAATTGCGGATGGTATCATCGCTTCGCGCGTGAGATAAAAACGCGGACTGAGCAAGCCCATTCGCAAAATCCACCACGCGTAATAGTACTGCTTGGCATACTTGTCTGCAACGGTTGGCACAGCGGCAAACCACGTGTGCCAGCGCGTTTCGGCATCGCGCAAAATTTTTTCGGCGGGCGCGATACTGCGATTGAAACCGAGACGCGGGGTGATGTTCAACAAGAACGCCGCATCGTGCGTCGCGTCCACGCGTAGATTCACGCGCCGATAGCCGTTTGCATCATCAACGATTTCATTCGCCACGATGTGCGCGTTCGTGGTGTACGCGATGTTGCGATGCGTTGTGCGATGTTCGGGCTTGCTATTGAATTCACCGCCCCGCCGATCCGCGCGCGCATCGCGCGCGTACGCGCGAAACGAGATGCCGCAACGCGCGACAGGTAGTTTGAGGTAGAGCGTCTCTTCGTCCGCGAAAGTAATCCAAAACTCACCGAGGCGCGTCGTGAGAAAGATCGCGTGTGGATACGACGTGAGATGGAAATCGAGCGGCGCGCCGTTCGCATCGGTGAACACGAAATCGTCAATGATCGGCGGACGATGCCGATAGTCGCCCACTTCTTCGACCCACTTGCTCCACCGTTCCGCCAAGCGAATGTACAATTTCGACGCGCGACGAAAGACGAGGATGCGCGAGCCGCGTTCGCTGAACGGAATCCCGCTAAAAGG
>JAOACU010000517.1 GCA_026417715.1 Anaerolineae bacterium
CACACTAACGATTCAACACATTCAGCGTGTTCCGTTTCCCGAGCCAATTTCCAATCAACCCGCGCTCTTTTGCGAAATTGATCCTTGCCAAATCATTGAAGCGACGCGCATTCTCATCGCGTGCCTTGCACCATACGCGCCCACTTGCGAAGGTGTCGTGATGTGCGGTCAGATGCAAGGACTAGTGCTGACCGATGCGCACGCGACACCACACTCGAATTATATTTCGTGGCGCGATCAACGCGCGCGGCAACCGCATCCTTCGGGCAACGGCACATACTTTGATGTGATGATGGCGCGCATCAGCACAGATGAACGCCGTGTGACCGGCAACGAGTGGCGTCCCAGTTTGCCGGTCAGCGTGCTCTTTTGGCTTGCGGAACGCAACGCATTGCCGCGCGACGCGATTCCAGTCTCGCTCACCGATTTTGTGCTCGCGCACCTGTGCGAGACCACACCGACGACTCACCCAACAAACGCATCGGTGTACGGTGTATTCGATCTTGCGCGCGGCGATTGGCACCGCGACGTGATTGCGCGACTGGGGCTTGCGTCACTGCGATTTCCGGAGGTGCAGCACACAGGCGCGTTTGTCGGCGGGCTCACACTCAACGGCAAACGCGTACCGTGTTACATACCGGTTGGCGATCAGCCGTGCGCGCTTGTGGGCGCATATTTACGCGAACGCGAACTCTCGATCAATATTTCGACCGGCTCACAGGTGGCGTTGCTGGCACCACGTTTACAATTTGGCGATTACCAGACGCGCCCGTTTTTCGATGGCAAATACTTGAACATCGTCACGCACATTCCCGCAGGGCGCGCGTTGGTTGCGCTGATTGAACTGCTCACGGAAATTCCGCGCGCGCGCGGCATCGAATTGGACGCGTGGGAGTACATCGCGCAAGAGGTTGCGCGTCTCGATGCGACCGACCTGCGCGTTAATCTCGCGTTCTTTGCAAGTGCGGTGGGGGAGCGCGGCGTGATCGAAAACATTCGTGAAGACAATTTGACCATTGGCAACTTGTTTCGCGCCGCGTTCGAAAATATGGCGGAGAATTATTTTACCTGTGCCCAGCGGCTTTCGCCTACGCGCGCGTGGGAGCGAATCGTTTTCTCCGGCGGACTGGCACAAAAATTCGAATCGTTGCGCGAAATCATCGCCGCGAAATTCAATGTACCCTATCGCGTATGCACTGCGGGTGAAGACACACTTGGGGGACTAGCATTGCTTGCGCGCGTGTGTAGCGGACGCGCAACAGCCGTTCTCGACAGTGAGGTCCAGGAAACCTCATAGGTCTAGGTCTAACGCCGCGTGCAAATCGCGCCGAATCGCGGCAATGGCGTTTTCGTCGAGCGGTGCAAACGGCGCGCTCGTCGTTGCGCCACAAATTCCCAGTTGGCTCACTGCCATCTTGAGACACGGCAACCACTGTCCGTGCGTGTGCAGTTGCCACAACGTCATCAAGCGTTCCTGCAACGCCCACGCGCGCGACAAATCGCCAGCGCGCGCGGCGGCGTAGAGATCGCAACACAATTTGGGCGCGACGTTTGCCAGACCCAGCACCGCGCCATTCGCGCCGCGCACGATGCTGAGCGCGGCAACGCCTTCCGCGCCTTGATACACACCGAAATCGGCGCGCGCGTTCTTGATGGCAAGCAAGCGTTGAAAGCGCGTCATATCGCCCCAACTGTCCTTGACGGCGATGATTTCGGGAACGCGCGCAAGTTGTGCCACCGTGTCTGGTTCGATGATTGTCTTTGCCATCTGCGGGATGTTGTAAATCATCG
>JAOACU010000518.1 GCA_026417715.1 Anaerolineae bacterium
AGGCGTGCCGATGTCGTTGACGCCTGTTTGCCACCAATCACGTAACGCCATCAACATTCTGCGCCCTTCGTCGCCGCGTTTGAGGCATTCGGGGATGATGGGGCGTAGTGGTGTGCCTTGCGGACGTCCGCTTAGCACTTCGTCCAGCAAAAAGCGGTTGTAACGCAGGGCGTAGATGAGCGCATGCTGGTAGTAGCGCAGCGCGGCGTCAAAGCCGTTCTCCCACGTGGGCGCGTTGCCCTCCCAAGCGATGTGTGCTTGCGTCAACCGCAACGACGCCAGATGGTCGTTGTATTCGTACTGCTGTGCGAGTTGCTCCGCCTCGGCCAGCAGCGGTGGGATGGCGACGTAGTCACCCTGCGCGTGTTTGACGCGGACGAGGCCAGTGAGGGCAGCGCATTCAAAATGAAAGCGGTTTACCCATTTTAGATCAATCGCTTGCGTATAGTAAGATTCTGCCTGTCCCAAATTGAAAGTTTTGATTTCCTCAATTTGTCCAAGCCATACAAGAACTTCAGGAATATCTCGATATGCTTGCACTAATTTTTTGAGTTCTAGCGCGTGCAACAATCGCTTCTCAGCATCTTGTAGTTGTCCTGCCTTTAAAAGTATAGCTCCAAGAAAACCAGAACTTACGGCTTCTGAAAGAATGTGTTTATTTCGCAAAGCAACATCTATAGCTTTTTCCATTCGTTCCATCGCCTGCGGCAAGAGTCCTTGCATTCCCAAGAGAAAACCAAAATCCCTATCCTCTCCGAATTCGCGGAATCCAAGATTGTATTTGATGCTTTCTGCTTGTTGCAGATCATGCATTGCTTCTGAATATCTGCCAGCCCATGCCCATGCAACTTTCCAGTACGCTAACATTGTACTTCTTGCAATGGATTTCTCAAGCTGCGGCGAAATCAACTTGAATGCATCTTGATATGTAGCAAACATCTGCTTCCAATTTCCTTGACGCGCATAAACGTCTTGCATAAAACTGAGCACTATTGCCAAAAGAAAATCGTCTCTATTTTCATGGAGAAATCGAATGGCGATTCTGTAGCTTTCTAGTGCCAAGCTGTCTTCGGCAAGTCGAGCATACATGCCACCAAGATTTATGTAGCTCCATATCAATTTTGAGTCTATACCATAACTCAAGCTCTGTGCAATAACACGTTTTGCACGCTCAATTCCTCCAGTTTCTCGGAGCCGCTGAGTGCTTACCAAGAACTCGCTCCAATCGCAAGAAGCATACGCTCTCAATTTTGCTTCTGCAGTCTCGTTTTCTGCGATTGCTTGGTATACTTTCTCTGCGTCTGAAAATCGCGCTTCCAAATGCGCTAACCTCGCACCGTAGTATTTCCTCCACAACCTGCTATTCTCCCGCTCCAGCGGATACGTGTTCACATCGTTCAACAGCGCATGCAGGCGGTTGAGCAAGCGATAACGCACCAACTCTTCTGCCATCTCCTGAAACAATTGGATGCCCGTTTCTTCATCGGCGCGGATGCGGTGATACAGACGCTCCAGCGCAAGGCGTTCGGCTTCTTCGCCTGCTGCCTTCTCCAATCGCTTTTCAAAATACACTGCTACGCGCTCGTGCAGTTCACGGTGGCGCTCGGCGTCTTGCACGCGCAGGTTTTCATCCATCAGGTCGCGCACGGCGTCATGTAATGCCAACCCTTCGACCCGCGTCCGTACGAAGGGGAAACGCCGCAGTTCGTTGTAGGCGTCGCGCACATCATCCTGTTTCATCACGGCGCGCAAAATCGGCTGGTCGAACCAGCGCACGATCGCTGCTGC
>JAOACU010000519.1 GCA_026417715.1 Anaerolineae bacterium
CCAGTACGCAATGTCGGGGAACGCTTTGCGGATTTCTTCGCCATCGCCGCCACCACCGCCAAAGTCTTCGCGTTGATTCACGCGCGCGATAAACACGGTGAGCGATTGCGCGGTCTTGACTGCCAAATCGCGTTTGCCGTAGAACGCGTCCACGATGTTCGTACCAAAATCTTGCGCGAGCGCGAGCACGGCTTTGTCCACCACCGACAACGACACTTCCGCGCTCACCGGTTTGTTGTTCGCGTCCGTCGTCTTGATGTTGAACACGGCTTTGTCCTGCGGCGCGTACTGCGGTTTGGCTGCTGTGACACTCACGTTCAAATTCCTTGCGTTCGATACAACCTTGATGTTCTCCAAGCCCATCTTGAAACTTGGAATGCCATCGGGCATACCCCCCTGGGGTATCAGCACCACACCGACGTACACATTCGGAAAGTAATTGTCGGTGATGGGAATTTCGATGGTCGCACTATTCGAGTCGAGTGTGACGAGTCGCTTGGAAATGATCTTGCCGCGTTCGAGTGTGACGAGCGCGGTGGCTTTGGCGAACGGCGATTGCACCAGCACCTTTGCCGTATCACCGATGCGATACTCTTTTTTGTCGAGCACGAGTTCGATGCGATCATTATTGTCGAAGCGCCACGCAAGGAATTGCGTGCGATCACTCACCCAGAGCCACGTTTGTCCCAACACGCGATTGCCGCGCGCATCGCGCGCTTGCGCGTCGACGCGATACGATCCGCCGCGCGGTGGAACAAACGCCAGTTGATATCTGCCGTTCGCGTCCGTCGTCAAATCGCCGCGCTGAATTTCGGTTTTCACTTCATCGCATTTCCAAATGCGGCGTCCCTTGTCATCGGTCGTGCGTTTACAGTCCCAGTCAATCAGGTTGATCGCGTAATTGACCGTGATACGTCCGATGGGTTTGCCGTTCGTGTCGAGGGTTTGCACATCAAAGCGCGCTTCCTTGCCCTTGTCCGCCACATACGTCGTCGGTCGCATTCCGATATACACACTGCCGCGATGAACAATCGCGCGCGCAATCGCGGCTTGCGGTTGATTCGCCTCATCGGTCACAGTTGCTTCGAGTGTGTACACCTGACTACGTTCTTCTTGCGAAATGTTCGCTGGCAGTTTGAATGTGAATTCGCCATTCGCGTTCAGTGTCGCATCGCCCGACGAAATTTCTTTGCCATAGCCCCAGTAGCGTTGTTCGGTAATGCTACCGAAATCAAAGTCGCCGCCTGCCCAGTAAAAATAGTAATCGTTCTGATACAACGTCCAACGCACTTGCGCATTTGCCACCGCGCCACCGAAAAAGTAATTCGCGCGAATCGTTGCGGTGATCGTATCGCCGTTGATGTACGCGTCACGATCCATTTTCACACTGACCGAATATTCGGGCTTGCGATATTCTTCGACTTGAATCGTGTTGGAGTACTCTTCGTCACCGATTTTCGCAGTGATGTTGTATGTACCCAGTCCTGCTTCGGGATTGATCGTGAACGAATCGGCGAGCGAACCGAACGCGGTCGTCTTTAAGGTTTTTTCGTACAACACGCGCTCTTGCCAATCGCTCACCTTGATTCTGACTTCGGTGCCTGCAGGTGGAAGCGAGTACGCGCCATCGTCGTCCGCGCGCACAATCGCTTTGAAATACACCGTTTGCCCAGGACGATAGAGCGGACGATCGGTGTACACGTAGACGCGATACGTGCGTTTGAGTTGCTCCCATTGATACCTGTCTCTTATACACATCT
>JAOACU010000520.1 GCA_026417715.1 Anaerolineae bacterium
GTTATAGACGAACGGTAAGAACCAATCCCCCAACATCCCCGCCGCAAGTGAACCAACTAGCCCCGCAAGACAAGCGTGCACGTATCCACGCGCAAAGCCATCTCCACAACGCTCGCGCAAGTTCCAACCGAGCCGTGCGATGGCAAGCATCAGCCAGACGAAAATGACAAAGCCCACGACACCCACTTGCGCAAGAATGTCCACGTATTGATTGTGCGAATTGAACCTGACGTAATAGCCAAGAATCGGATAGAGTGGCGTGTAAAAGTAGTAATTTGCGGGACCCAAACCGAGAATCGGATTGTTCGGCAACACTTGTTCTAGCATAATCGCCCACGCCACGATGCGCGTGTCAATGCTGTACCGATCAAGCGCGATGAGACTAGGAATTAGGTCGGGATCACGAATCAGGACGACAACCGCGCCGATGATCGAAATGAACAACCCTGCTTGCCACGAACGCAACCACACGAGCGTCAATAACACAAGAAGTGGCGGCGCCCAGCCCGATGCCCAACCACGTCCCGTGAACCATCCAACCGCGAATGTACCAATCGCTAGCGCGCCGAGCGCGAATCGTTGGTATGGCGCTAGTGAACGATTAAAGACTGCTTGCCCGCCTGCAAGCGCAGTCACCCAAAGCCAGAAGAGCGCGCCCGTCGCGCCAGGTGCAACGAGCAAGCGACTACTGACAATCGTGAGTGGTGAAAACACTCGAGCGGCAACTGCCAGCGCGCCAAGTGCCAACACAATCGCAGTGATGACTTTTAACCAGAAAACATCCTTGACCTGATTCCCCACCCACAGAAAAATCGCCACCGAAAAGACAAAGACTGCCAAACCACCCAGTTGCGCTGGCAAACTTGCCGTGCTTGCAAACAGATTCCAAGGCAGATTGCCCGCAAGAAAAGCAAGAATCGCAGTAAGTATGAAAAAGAGTGCAGGGGCATTCACCGACGATGGCACGAGTCGTACGGATTTTTGACGCACCATCTCGATAATCCATACGCCGACCATCACAGGAATCAGCAAGATGGCAAGATGCAATGGAGTTTGCGTACCCGTGCCAATCGTGAATGGAACGCAGAGTGCAGAGATGATAAGCGCGACCAATCCCCATTCGGGCTTGCGAATTAGCACCACCACGAATGCTATGCCCGCAAACGGAATGAGCAAGGTGACGGACGCGCGCGGCGCGAGTGTGGCGGCAAGGAAGAGGACGGTGAGGATGATGGCGATGTTTACGAATTTGTGCGCAGGCAGTTCAAAGAGACGCGACGGTAATTGTCGTAGAGTCATTGGGATTTTTCCAGATCACGGAGACCCTGACGGTAACCGCGAAAGATGTACCCACCGATGATCCAGCGGTAGAATCTACGCAACCAATTCTCCGTAGCAGGATAATATCTTTCTAGTACTTTGACGATTTGCTCCATTCCCCAGAGCACTGGACGTGACGAAGCACAATGTCGAGCGATTTTGCGAACAATCAAGCGCGGTGGATCGCTATGCCATACAATTGGCATTTTGTCGCGGAACATTGGGATTTGATGACGGAGAGGTGGATGTAATTGAAAGAACATTTCTGCTAATCGTGAAACATTGTACATTCGTCGGCTGTAGGTGACAAGGTCTTTGATAGCATAGTCATCGTGATATGCGATGGCGTGACGACAACGACGTAATTCATAGCCAGCTGCATGCGCGCGATAGGCAAAATCCATATCAATCCACCCACCACGCTTTTTGTCTGGTGTGGGTTGCATTCCCTCGAGTACTGTATACA
>JAOACU010000052.1 GCA_026417715.1 Anaerolineae bacterium
AGATGTGTATAAGAGACAGGAGGGTAATCTGATTGAGACGCGATCAAATCCATATAAAGGGGGTTTGAGCATATGACGAAAGGGAGAGATGATGAAAACAGAAACTGTGGTACAACGCACCGACAACGTATGGCATGCCCTGCCGCCAGCTGATGTTATTGCACGTCTTGGGAGCGACGAGCGTTTCGGACTGACGACCGCCGAGGCGGAACAACGCCTGAAACGCTACGGTCCAAACGAGATCACCGCAAAACGCGGCAAAAGTCCGCTGGTCCGCTTCCTCCTCCAGTTCCACAACCCGCTCCTCTACATCCTGCTGATCGCCAGCGTCGTTACCTTCGTGCTCAAGGATATCGTCGATGCTGCGATCATTTTTGGCGTAGTGCTGGTGAACGTCATCCTTGGCTACATCCAGGAAAGCCGCGCGGAGAAAGCGATCGAAGCGCTGACGCGCACTATGACGATGGAAGCCACTGTGGTGCGTGATAGGAAAACCTTCCGCATCCCGGCGGCATCACTCGTTCCCGGTGACCTGGTGTTGTTACAGAGCGGCGATAAAGTTCCCGCCGACATGCGCCTCATTCGCACCCGCGATTTGCAAATCGCCGAAGCCGCGCTCACCGGCGAATCGGTCGCTGTGCAAAAAGATGCCGATGTGCAACTTGCACCCGACACGTTGCTTGCCGAGCGACGCAATATGGCGTACGCGTCCACACTCGTCACATACGGACAAGCAACAGGCATCGTCGTCGCGATTGGTGACAACACCGAAGTCGGGCGCATCTCGCAACTCATTGCTACGGCAACGGAACTTGACACGCCATTGACGCGCAAGATCGCCCAGTTCAGCCAAGTTGTTTTGTATGCGATTCTTGCACTCGCCGCGCTGATTTTCATCATCGAAGTCGCGCGTGGTGCATCGCTGGTTGACACGCTGACCGCCGCGATCGCGTTGGCGGTCGCGATGATTCCCGAAGGTTTGCCTGCCGCGCTCACGGTGACCCTCGCGATTGGTGTTTCGCGGATGGCACGACGTCGCGCGATTATTCGCAAACTTCCTGCCGTCGAAGCGTTGGGGAGCACCACCGTCATTTGCTCCGACAAAACCGGCACGCTGACGCAAAATCAAATGACCACGCAACAAATTAGCGCGGGCGGTGTTTGTTATGATGTAACAGGCGTTGGCTATGCGCCGAGTGGACAAATCGTTGCGACGGGCGATGCGCCTGCGCAGAACGTCGCGCTAACCGAATGCTTGATGGCGGGCTTGCTCTGCAACGACAGCGCGCTCGTCGAAAAAGATGGACGCTGGCACGCGCAAGGCGATCCCACCGAAGTCGCGCTCATCGTTGCCGCGCGCAAAGCGAACCTCACCGCGCCACTACCGCGCCTCGATACGATTCCGTTCGAATCGCAACATCAATATATGGCAACGTTGCACGCGCTCGATTCGACGCGACGCATCTACGTCAAAGGCGCGGTCGAAGTGCTGTTGGAACGTTGCGCGAATATGCTCGATGCGTCGGGTAACACCGTCGCGCTCAATGCGGAGAAAATTCATCGTGACGTGGACGCGATGGCATTGCGCGGTCTGCGCGTGTTGGCGTTCGCGCGTAAAGACACGCGCGCGGAAAAATTACACACGATGACATTGCATCGGGTTTGACATTTCTGGGACTACAAGGCATCATTGACCCGCCACGCGAAGAAGCGATCGCCGCTGTGCGCACTTGTCAGAACGCAGGCATCAAGGTCAAGATGATCACGGGTGATCACGCGCTCACAGCATCGGCAATCGCGTGTCAAATCGGTCTAGCCGAATCGTGTGAAACAGCCGCCATCACAGGACGGCAACTGGCTGAACTGACCGACGATGAACTCATCGAGGTTGCCGATCGAACGCCTGTGTTTGCGCGCGTTTCGCCTGAACAAAAGTTGCGCTTGGTCGAAGCGTTGCAAGCGCGCGGTCACATCGTCGCAATGACCGGCGATGGCGTGAACGATGGTCCTGCCCTCAAGCAAGCCGACATTGGAATTGCGATGGGCATCACAGGCACGGACGTAGCAAAGGAAGCCGCCGATATGGTTTTGACCGACGACAATTTTGCAACGATCGAAGCGGCAGTGGAAGAAGGGCGCGGTGTATTCGACAATCTCACCAAGATTATCGCGTGGACGCTACCGACGAACCTGGGTGAAGGATTGGTCATTTTGGTTGCCCTGTTGTTCGGTTTGACCTTACCCATTTTGCCGATTCAAATTCTTTGGATCAATATGGCAACCGTTGCCGCGCTCGGTTTGGTGTTGGCTGTGGAACTCAAAGAACCCGACATTATGCGTCGTCCGCCGCGTCGTCCCGATGCGCCGATTCTGACGCGCGAGTTGTTGCTCCGCATCGGCTTGGTGGGTGTGTTGATGCTCTTTGCGGCACTGTTCGTTTTCGAGTACGAACTTTGGACGGGTGATTCGATTGCGCAAGCGCGAACAGCGGCGGTGAACGCTATCGTCTTCATCGAGATTTTCTACTTGTTCAACTGTCGTTCGCTCAGCCAATCCATGTTCCAAATCGGCTTGTTCTCCAATCGTTGGGTCGTGATTGGTGTTGGCGCGATGATCGTGTTGCAACTCTTGTTCACCTACGCGCCGTTTATGCACACGTTGTTTCACTCTGCACCCATCGGGTTGGAAGTGTGGTTGAATATTTTAGGATTGAGTTTTGCCACCTATCTGATTGTTGAAATCGAAAAGTGGTGGCGGCGTCGCGCGAATTAGAGATTAGAGATTGGAGTAACCAATGCCATACACTTCCATCGTCCTTGTCAAACAAGTCCCCGACACGCACAACATTCACGGCGACGTGATGAAGGAAGACGGTACGATCAATCGCGCGGCATTGCCCGCGATTTTCAACCCCGAAGATTTGAACGCGCTCGAAATGGCGTTGCAAGTGAAAGAACGCTACGGCGGCACTGTCACCGTGTTGACGATGGGACCCGCGACTGCCGCCGAAGTGTTGCGCGACGCGCTCTATCGCGGCGCGGATCGCGTGATCTTGTTGAGCGATAGACGATTCGCGGGCGCGGACACACTCGCGACTTCGTATACACTCGCGCGCGCGATCGAAAAAATCGGCGCGTTCGATCTCATCTTTTGCGGTCGTCAAGCGATTGACGGCGATACTGCGCAAGTGCCGCCACAAGTCGCCGAAAAACTCGGCATCCCGCAAATCACGTATGCCGAAACGATTGTGCAACTCGACGCAAATGAAATCGTCGTCGAGCGCGCGTTGTTGCTGGGTAAAGAAATCGTCAAGTGCACGTTACCGTGTTTGCTAACGGTGGTGAGTACCGCAAACACGCCGCGCCCACCATCGGTGCGCAAAATGATCGAGTACAAACTTGCGGCAACGCCACTTGAATACCCAACGTTGTTGCAACAATGGCGTGAATTTGAGTCGGTGGAAAAACTCGATGCCTACCTTGCCGCGCGCAACCTTAAAATTCCCGTGTGGACAGCGGACGATTTGCCCGTTGACCACGCGCGGCTTGGGTTGAACGGATCGCCAACGCAAGTGTACAAAGTGAATTACGTCGTGCTGGAAACAACCGAGAGCAAGGAAATTCCCGCGAACGCGGAAGGCATTGCCGCGTTGATGCACGAGTTGGTCAAGGAGTATATCGTTGGGTGATTTCACGCTGGCTATCGTGGTTCTCTCTGGTTTCATCGTCGCGCTCGTCGCGCCAAGTATCACGCGTCGTTGGCATCACACGGCGGGCTGGCTCATCGCGCTGTTGCCACTCGCGTTGACACTCTACTTTGCCGCGCACTTGCCCACCATCGCGCGCGGTGAGACGTTAACGTTTACCGCGCCTTGGGTCGCGGAACTGGGCGTGATGTTCTCACTCCGCGCCGATGGCTTGGGATTGCTCTTTGCGTTGCTGATTAGCGGCATCGGCGCGCTCGTGATGATTTACGCGGGCGGCTATTTGCACGGCAATCCGTTTCTTGGACGATTCTACGCGTGGCTCCTCGTCTTTATGGCTTCGATGCTCGGCGTGGTGCTGGCAGACAATTTGATTGTGCTCTTCGTGTTCTGGGAGTTGACGAGTCTCAGTTCGTACGCGCTCATCGGTTTTGAACACGAAAGCGAACAAGCGCGCGCGGCGGCATTACAAGCGATGCTCGTCACAGGCGCGGGTGGCTTGGCAATGCTCGCGGGGTTGTTGCTGTTGGGACAAGTGACTGGTTCGCTGGAACTCTCCGCACTGTTGAAACAAGGCGATGCCCTGCGCGCAAGTCCGTTGTATCCCGCCGCGCTGTTGCTCGTTCTGCTGGGTGCGTTTGCCAAGTCGGCGCAATTCCCATTCCACTTTTGGTTGCCCAACGCGATGCAAGCCCCCACACCTGTCAGCGCGTATCTACATTCGGCGACGATGGTCAAGGCGGGCGTGTATTTGCTTGCGCGACTCAATCCCGCGCTCGGTGGCACCGATTTGTGGTTGTACGCGGTGGGTGGCATCGGCGCAGTGACGATGCTACTCGGTGGTTATCTCGCGCTGACGCAAACCGATCTCAAACGTTTGCTCGCGTATTCGACGGTCAGCGCGCTCGGCACACTGACGATGCTCATCGGGCTTGGCACGCCACTCGCGCTCAAAGCGATGGTGGTGTTTGTGTTGGCACACGCACTCTACAAAGGCGCACTGTTTTTGGTTGCAGGTGCAGTGGATCACGAAAGTGGCACGCGCGATGTGACGCGGTTGGGTGGCTTGGCGCGCGCGATGCCGATCACCGCGAGTGCGGCAGTGCTCGCCGCGCTCGGAATGATGGGCGTGCCACCACTGTTCGGATTCATCGCCAAAGAATTGATTTACGAGGTCGGCTTGGAATCGGGGACGTGGCTGGCAAGCGTGATTGTCACAAGCGCGACGTTCATCGTTTTCATCGCGAGCGTCATCGCGCTGGGCGTCTTTTTCGGACGCGCGACGCACACACCCAAACACGCGCACGAAGCGCCAGTGAGTATGTGGCTGGGTCCCGTCGTGTTGGCGACACTCGGACTCGTCATCGGCATTGCGCCCGAACTTGTGCGTGCGACACTCATCGCGCCGACTGTTTCCGCGATCAGTGGTAAAACGATCGCGGTGAAACTTGCCTTGTGGCACGGCATCACGCCCGCGTTTGTGTTGAGTGTGGCAACGATTGCAACTGGCATTGGACTATTTTTCGCGCGCAATACGCTACGCCGATTCGTCGCGCCTTTGCAGTGGAGCGGCGCGGAGAAAACGTATGCACTGGCATTGGATGGCTTGAACGCGCTTGCGCGTGGACAGACGCGCGTGTTGCAGAGCGGTTACCTACGTCGCTACTTGATGTGGATCATCTTTACGACGTTTGCGTTGACAGGACTTGCGCTGGTCAGTCTGTCCACGCTAGATGTGCTCTCGCGCCTTGAATGGATGAACTTTTGGAACGAAGAGATGCATTTGTATTTTTATGAGTTGGTGTTAGCAAGTGTCATCGTACTGGCAACTGGCGTGGCTATCACTTCACCTTCGCGTTTGGGGGCGATTGCGGCGTTGGGCATCGTGGGTTATAGCGTCTCGCTTATCTTTTTACTATTTGGCGCGCCCGATTTGGCGATGACCCAGTTCACCATCGAATCGCTCACGGTGTTATTGTTCGTGCTAGTGTTTTATCACCTGCCGCGTTTTGCTTCACTCAGCACGCGCCGCGCGCGTGTGCGTGACCTGATCTTGTCAGGACTGGCAGGTGGCTTGGTAACCGTGCTTGTGTTACTAGCCGTAGGGGTTCAAGTTCATCCTAGCATCTCGCCGTATTTCATCGAGAATGCGCTACCGTTGGCGCACGGACGCAACATCGTCAATGTGATATTGGTGGATTTTCGTGGGTTTGATACGCTGGGCGAAATCACCGTGTTGGGCATTGCGGGCTTGGGTGTGTACGCGCTGTTGAAATTACGCAAAGGACGGACACCATGACTTCATTGATTTTGCAAACGGCGGTGCGCTATCTGTTACCACTCTTGTTGTTGTTTTCACTGTTCGTTTTCGTGCGCGGTCACAATGATCCAGGTGGAGGATTTGTAGGCGGTTTGATCGCGGCGGCGGCGTACGCGCTCTATGCGATTGCCTACGATACGCGCGCGGCGCGTCGAGTTCTGCGCATCGAACCGCGTGTGCTGATTGGACTAGGGTTGTTGCTTGCGCTCGGCAGTGGCGTGATCGGTATGATCAAGGGAGCTCCGTTTATGACGGGGCAATGGAACACAGTGACTTGGTACGGTCTAGGCAAAGTGGAGATTGGTACACCTATGTTCTTTGATGCGGGTGTGTATCTGGTCGTGTGGGGTGTGACGACGACGATTATCTTTGGTTTGGCAGAGGAGGAATGACAACGTGGAAATCGTCTTGGCATTCGTCATTGGTTGGTTATATGCAGCGGGATTGTATATGCTCTTGCGACGCAGTTTGGTCAAATTGTTGATTGGCTTGGTGCTCCTTAGTCACGCGGCAAACTTGTTGATTTTCACAGCGGCAGGATTGACACGCGGCAAACCACCTATCGTTACGCCTACAACGAGCAGTGTTAGTACAGCGATGGCAGACCCAGTGCCACAAGCGTTGATTCTAACGGCGATTGTCATCAGTTTTGGTGTGACAGCATTCGCGTTGGTACTCGCGTATCGTGCGTACAAAACCGTCGGCGCGGACGATTTGGATCGCCTGACAAGTACGGATACCTAAATCGAGAATCGGCTATGAATCTTTTGCTCGTCCTTCCCATCATCATTCCACTCTTGACTGCCATCATCACCACGCTGTTGTATCGCGCGCCACGTCTGCAACGCTGGATCAGTCTCGGCGGCGCGAGCGCGCTCTTCGTCGTATCGTTCGTGCTCTTGAGTACAGTTTGGCATTACGGCATCCAAGTTACGCAAATCGGTGATTGGCGCGCGCCGTACGGTATCACACTAGTCGCCGATTTGTTCAGCGCGATAATGCTCACCGTCACAGGCATCATCGGCTTTGCCGTCGTCGTGTATTCGCTCGCCGATATTGACGCCGCACGCGTCAAGTTCGGTTATCATCCCTTGTATCATTTTTTGTTGATGGGTGTGTGTGGAGCATTCATCACGGGCGATCTGTTCAACCTCTACGTTTGGTTTGAAGTGATGCTGATGGCATCGTTCGTTCTGTTGGCACTGGGCGGCGAGCAAGGACAACTGGAGGGCGCGATCAAGTATGTCACGCTCAACTTGATGTCGTCCGCACTTTTTCTTGCCGCGATGGGTATTTTGTATGGCTTGGTCGGCACGCTGAATATGGCGGATTTGGCGCGCAAGTTGAGTGCAACAACACAACCCGACTTGGTCGTTGCCGTTGCAATGTTGTTTCTCGTCGCTTTTGGCATCAAAGCGGCAATCTTTCCCTTGTTCTTTTGGCTTCCTGCATCGTATCACACACCACCCGTTGCCGTGTCTGCCGTCTTTGCAGGTTTGCTGACCAAGGTGGGTGTGTATGCACTGATTCGTGTCTTTACGCTCATCTTCACCCAAAATGTCGCATACACCCACACCTTGATTTTGATTCTGGCGGGCTTGACGATGATTACAGGTGTGTTGGGTGCGGTCGCACAAAACGAGTTTCGGCGCATTCTCTCGTTTCACATCGTCAGCCAAATCGGCTATATGATTATGGGTTTGGGGTTGTTCACACCGCTTGGATTAGCGGCATCAGTGTTCTACATCGCGCATCACATCATCGTCAAGACGAACTTGTTTCTGATTAGCGGTGTCGTGGCGCGCGCGTGCGGCACATTCGAGTTGAAGAATCTAGGCGGCGTGTATCGCACGCAACCGGGCTTGGCAATGTTGTTCTTGATTCCAGCAATGTCGTTGGCGGGCTTGCCACCCCTCTCTGGCTTTTTCGCCAAACTCGGTTTAGTGCAAGCGGGCTTGCCGTTAGAGCAGTATCTCATCGTTGGTGTGGCTCTGGGCGTTAGTATGCTCACGCTCTTTTCGATGCTGAAGATTTGGAACGAGGCGTTTTGGAAACCGCTGTATGACCGACAACCTTTTGCTCACGCTCAGGGCAAGCCAACGACCAATGACAGACGAATCTCTATCGCGTTGTTTATGCCGATTGTGCTACTGGCGATGATCACACTCTTGATCGGCTTTAGCGCGGGTCCGGTTTTCGCGTTGGCGTTACGCGCTGGGTACGACCTGATGCAACCCGCGCAGTACATCCGCGCCGTGTTGGGAGGATCGTGATGCGTTACCTCTTACTGAATATCGGCTTGGCGCTCACGTGGGCGGCATTGACTGGCGATTTTGGACCCGCGAATTTGCTACTCGGTTTTGGACTGGGCTATGCCGTATTGTGGTTCGCGCAACGCGTCATTGGTCCTACCACCTACTTTTCCAAAGTTCCCAAGTTGCTCGAATTTGCTTTGTTCTTTTTGTGGGAATTGCTCTTGTCCAATGTGCGTGTCGCGGTTGATGCATTGACACCACGCCATGATATGCAACCACGCGTCTTGGCGATTCCGTTGGACGCGTGCACGACTACTGAAATCACGCTTTTGGCGAATTTCATTTCCCTTACCCCTGGCACACTCTCGTTGGACGTTGCTTCGGATCGGTGTGTGCTGTATGTGCACGCGATGTATGCGGCAGATGCCGAAGCGGCGCGTCGCTCGATCAAAGACCTTGAACGTCGCTTGCTCGATGTAATGCGACGTGCAGAATCCCAACGGTAATCCCACTAGGAGAAATTGGGTAGTGCTACAAAAGTAATGCTGTTTGTGAGGAGCAATTCTGTCACGCTGAGCCCTTCCTTCGCTTCACTCAGGACAAGTTCCTGCGTCAGGGTAAACTCCGCAAAGTCCTTTGAGAGATTCTTGCTTCGGCTTCGCTCAGCACCGCGAAAAGCGCGCCTCAGAATGACACGCTCAGCATTACTTCTTGATCACCACCAGAAATTGATTGTGGAGTTGAAAACAATGGTCACCACACTCGCTTTTGGTATGCTCAGTCTCGCGCTTTTCCTTGCCTTTATCCGTCTGGCACGTGGACCCAGTTTACCTGATCGCGTCGTGGCGTTGGATTTGATCGCCACTCTGGCAGTTGGTTGGATTGGTGTCTATGCCGTTGCCACCGACAAACCGGTTTTTCTCGATGTGGCGTTGGTACTTGCCTTGATTGCCTTTTTGGGTACGATTGGCTTTGCCTATTTTGTGGCAAAAGGCGCCATACCATGGAGGCAAACATGAGTGAACTTTTAATTCTCATCGGCACGTTCTTTATGTTTGTGGCAGCACTCGGTATCGTTCGCTTTCCTGATTTGTTTATGCGCCTACACAGTAACACGAAATCGGCAACGCTGGGTGTGGGGTGTGTGATGCTGGGCACCGCCATCCATTTTGGCGAATTGCGCTTTACTGTCCAGTCGCTTGCGATTGTTCTCTTCCTGTTCCTCACCGCGCCTGTCGCCGCGCATCTACTCGGACGCGCCGCGTATCTGTCCAACGTGCCGCTGTGGGAGGGCACCTTGAGCGATGAATTGCGCGGACGCTATGATCAAGTCACGCACGAACTGATCAGCGCTGACAAATGACGAACGACGAAGGACGAAGGTCCGTCGTCGTTCGTCCTCCGTCCTTCGTCTATTTCCAAGAGGAGCACGAATGACCAACAACGACATCTGGGTTTTCATCGAACAAGAAGACGGTAAAATTGCCGAGGTGAGTTTGGAACTGCTTGCCAAAGCGCGCGAATTGGCGCAACAGTTGCAAAGCGCGGTGTGCGGTATTGTGTGTGGTCACCACATCGAAGTACTCGCCGAGCCGATTATTCATCACGGCGCGGATCGCGTGTTGCTCGCCGACCATCCCGAATTGGAAGATTATCGCACTCTGCCGTACGCGCGCGTCATCACGACCCTCGCGCGCGAACGTCGTCCATACGCGTTCCTCTTTGGCGCATCGCCGCTTGGACGCGATCTCGCGCCGCGCATCGCCAGCGCGCTCCAAGTCGGTTTGACGGCAGATTGCACCGATTTGCAAATCGGCGATTACGAATCGAAAAAAGAAAAGACGATTTATCCGAACTTGCTATACCAAATTCGCCCCGCGTTCGGCGGCAATGTGATTGCAACGATTGTCAACCCCAAGACGCGTCCGCAAATGGCGACAGTGCGCGAAGGCGTGATGCGTCGTCGTGATCCCGACACCACGCGGCGCGGTAAAGTCGAATACATCACACCCACTTTTGATCCGCGCGATTTGGTGTTGCAAGTGCTCACGCGTGAGATGCGCGAATCGCGCGTGAACCTCAAAGGCGCGCCGATCATTGTTTCGGGTGGCGCGGGTGTGGGGAGCAAAGAAAACTTTGAGTTGATTCGCCAACTGGCGCACATCCTCGGCGGCGAAATCGGTGCATCGCGCGCGGCGGTGGATGCAGGATGGATTTCGCGCGAACATCAAGTTGGGCAAACGGGGACGACCGTGCGCCCACGTCTTTACATCGCCGCTGGCATTTCGGGTGCGATTCAACATCGCGCGGGGATGAGCGAATCGGCAAAGATCATCGCCATCAACACCGACCCCAACGCGCCGATTTTTCAAATCGCGCATTACAAAATCGTCGGTGATTTGAAAGAGGTCATTCCGTTGATGATTCGCGCGTTTCGTGAGAAAGCGAAATGACGGAGGACGGAAGACGAAGGACGAATGAAAATTTTTGATTTTCGATTTTCGATTTTCGATTTGCGATTGAGAAGAATGCAATCGGCAATCGAAAATCGGCAATCCCAAATTGTTCGTCACTCCGCAGGAGTACGCTATGCCAGAAAATTTCTTCCTCGACAATCCCGATTTGCAATACTATTTGTATCACACCGATTTGCGCCGCGTGGTCGCGCTGAAAGAAAAAAATTACACGTATCACGAAAAATATCCTGCCGCGCCGCGCCACTATGAAGACGCGCTCGATAGTTATCGGCGCATCCTGACCGTGCTCGGCGAAATTTGCGCAACGCGCGTTGCCCCGCGCGCTGCCGAAGCGGACGAAATCGGCGCGCGCTTTTACGATGGCAAGGTAGAGTACTCGCCCGCAACGCAAGACGCGCTCCACGCATTCAAGCAAGCCGAGTTGTTCGGCGTGATGTTGCCTTGGGAGTACGGCGGGATGAATTTGCCCGAGACGATTTATCAAATGATGGTGGAAATCGTCTCGCGCGCCGAAGCCGGCTTGATGACGGTGTTCGGTTTGCAAGAGATTGCGCAATCCATCGCCGAGTTTGGCGATGAAGCGATGAAAGCGCGCCTGTTGCCGCGTTTCGCGCGCGGCGAAGTATCGGGCGCGATGGTGCTCACCGAACCCGACGCTGGCTCGGATCTCGGTTCGGTGCAAACGCGCGCGACGTACGACGAATCGTCTGGGGTGTGGCGCATCAACGGCGTCAAACGTTTCATCACCAATGGTTGCGCCGATGTGATGGTCGTCCTTGCGCGCAGCGAACCCGATAGTAACGATGCGCGCGGTCTTTCGCTCTTCCTCGTCGAAAAAGATGACAGCGTGGTGATTCGTCGCATTGAAAACAAGATGGGTTTGCACGCGTCGCCGACGTGTGAGATTCAGTACAACAACACACCCGCGCAACTCATCGGCAAGCGTCGCTTTGGGTTGATTCGTTACGCGATGGCATTGATGAACGGTGCGCGACTTGCGGTTGCCGCGCAAGCCGTTGGCATCGCCGAAGCCGCGTATCGCGAAGCGCTCAAGTATGCGAACGCGCGCGTGCAATTCAATCAGCCGATTCGCAACCTGCCCGCCGTGACGCGAATGCTCGTTTCGATGCGCGCGGAAATCGAAGCGACGCGCGCGTTGATGTACGAAGCGGCGCGTTGGGTGGATTTGGAAAAAGCCCTCGAACATCACATCGCCGAAAGTGCCAAGCCCGATCCTGCCGATCGTCAGCTGCTCAAGCGCGCCGCGCGTCTTGGCGAGACACTCACGCCGCTCGTCAAGTACTATGCGACCGAGATGGGCAATCGTGTGTGTTTCAAAGCGATGCAAGTGCATGGTGGCGTTGGCTATATGCGTGAGTTCAACGTCGAGCGGCATTATCGCGATATTCGCGTGACCAACATCTACGAGGGCACGAGCCAGATGCAAATCGTTGCGGCGATTGGCAAATTGCTGGGACACGCGCTCGACGATGTGTTGAACGAATGGGCATCGCAGGATTACGGTGACGATCTTGCACCGCTCAAAGACCAACTTGTCGAAGCAACCGCGTTGATGAATCGTTGTGCGGATCACCTCAAGGAATGTTCGACCGATGTGGTAGATTACTACGCGTCCGATATGGTGGACATTGCCGTACAAGTGTGCAACGGTTGGTTGTTGTTGCAACATGCGCGCGACCACGCGCCCAAGAAACCGATTGCGCAGGTGTACATCGGCGCGCATCTGCCGTTGGTGTACGGTGCGGTTCGCGCGATTCAAGCCGCCGACGTGTCGCCGTTGAAGAATCGGGATGCGATTTTAGGGGATTGATGGTGAGGTGTAAACTATGACTACGTTAACAATTACTGTTCCAGACGATCTCTTTCGTCAACTTG
>JAOACU010000521.1 GCA_026417715.1 Anaerolineae bacterium
GCGCACAACGGCGATAAATCGCCCACTACAAACCAGTCCTACGCGCCCCAAAAATTTTTTCGCTGGGGGGCAAAGCCCCCCAGACCCCCCAATCAGAAAACAGAATTCAGAAATTCAGAATCTGAGGAAAATTACTGGGCGCACCGAAACCCCACGTTGACGTTGCGAACGTCAGGGCCGCTGCTGCGGCGAAGTGCGGCGCGCACGAAGTTCGCGTAAAAGATCCAGGAACCGCCGCGCAACACGCGCCGACGCCCAGACGCAGGTCCCTTGGGATTCTCGCGCGGTGAATTCTGGTAATAGTTTTCGTCGTACCAATCCGCACACCATTCCCATACGTTGCCTGCCATATCCGCTACACCATAGAAACTATCGCCCTGCGGTGAGTACTTGTCAACAGGTGTCGTATCGCCAATACCTGATTCACGGGAGTTGCACTTGCGCGCGTCAAATTCGTTGCCCCAAGGATAGACGCGTTTTTCTTTCTTGAGGTCGTCCCAACTGGCGGCTTTTTCCCATTCCGCTTCGGTCGGCAAACGCTTGCCCGCCCACGCGCGTACGCGTTGGCGTCCTCCCAAGAAACATAAACAACGGGATGATTTTCTTTGCCTGGTGGAATTTTGCCGCCTTGCCAATGCTCGGGTGGTTTGCGCTTGGTCGCGTCCACGAACTTTTTGTATTCCGCGTTCGTCACAGGAAAGCGATCAATGTAGAACGCGTCAAGGTACACTGTGTGCGGCGGTTGCTCATCGCTACCTTGGTTGCTTCCCATCACAAATTCGCCCGCGGGGATGAGAATCATTTCTTTGCCATCTCGGGGGTTGATGATGGAACGCGGAGGGGTTACGACTTGTGGTGTGGGCGGCGCAATCACTGGCTTCAACGCGATGCCAAAGCCCTTGGTCAGCAATTCCTTCAACGCGGCATCGTAGCGATTCGTGAAATTGAAATAGAGTCGTGCGGCAAGGAGCGCGGGCAATTCGTCTTCGCAATCCTCCACCAGAATCGAAATGATGCGCGGACGTCCCTGACGATTGCGTTTGTTGGCTAGTGCGATTGCCGCATTGATTTCTTCCCAACACCACGAGGAACTCAACGCGGCGCGCGAGATAATCGGCAGGTACACATCGCACCATTCCAAGCCCTTGTTGATTTGCTCGGCGAGACGATGACCACCTTGCAGGGTGACATCATCCAACCAGCCCTCCAAGCCGTAGGCGGTCAAATCATTGAACAGGCGTCTGGCAAACTCAATGTCTTTCCACGAATGCGTGATGAAGAACTTGGACATTGCACCTCCGCGAGAACGCGCGCGTTTTTGGGGTTACAACGCTGATTCTGACTTGGCTACAATCATACACGATACAAACGCAAATGACAAGCGCCAACCCAAACTACAAACGCGCTCCAAGCCACGCGATGTTTCGCGCGCGCCGTTCAAAAAGCAGGCATCCGTCTTGATGCCACGTTTCTCTACGGCAAACGGCTGGACACGCGCAAGTAGGAGATTGCTTCATCACGAAAAACACCCTGCCCAGAAACTTGCGTTCGTGTATGCGCTTTAGCGCAACAGTCGGCGATAAATCGCTACGAACAAGCACAGGTCTCCGCTACGTGTTCTCGCAAAGACATTGCGCCTCACACACTTTCTCAATCACCTAATCACCTAATCACCAATCACCCAATCACCCAATCGCCTTCCGCACCGCCTCCAACGTCGGCTCGATGTGCGTCCCTTCCCCGGCAACGCGCATCGCGTTCTTGATGTCTTTGAGTCCGCTCCC
>JAOACU010000522.1 GCA_026417715.1 Anaerolineae bacterium
TTGTAACATTGACGGTAGAGAATCGTGAACAGGTTTTTGGTCAACTGGTCGAGCAGTTGGACAGTAGGATAGTGAGACAGTGAGACAGTAGGACAGTGAGACAGTAAGACAGTAGGGCAGTAGAAGAAAAGGAGGATGAAAAAATGTTCCGCGTTAAACACTTGTTTCTTGTCATTTCACTTGCAAGCATCGTCGCGCTGGGCGCGTGTGCTACACCCACCACGCCACCACCAACACCTACAACAGTTCAACCTCCCACCGCTGCGCCGATGCCAACGGTGGCGCCCACAAAACCGCCGACAGCGGCACCATCGCCCACCGCCGCACCTGCCACCGCAACTGCTACACCAATTACAGGTCCCATCGTCATCACCGATGCGTTGGGACGCACCGTCAAACTCGACAAGGTGCCACAACGCATCGCCCTCACTGGACGTGCGTTCTTTATGGTCCTCAACGCGCTCTACTTTTTCCCCGATGCCGCGCGGCGCGTGGTAGGAATGCCAGACATCACCCAAAGCCGCAACGATTTCTATCTTGTCATTGACACGTATCTGAATCAGAAAAAATTCTTTCAAGGCAACGATGCGGGACCAGAGCAAGTTGCTCCCGTTCAACCCGACGTGGTGTTGATGAAATCCACCAACGTCAAAATCGGGCAGGCATTTGAACAGGTGAAAATTCCGGTTGTGTACGTTGATCTGGAAACACCAGAGCAATACACGCGTGATCTGGCAATTCTGGGTCAGGTGATGGGAGCACCCGAACGCGCCAAAATGATTGATGCTTACTACAAAGCGCAACTGGAACGCGTGACCACACAGACCAAGAATCTCAAAGAATCCGACAAGCCGCGCGTTCTGCTGTTGCAATACTCGGAGCGCGGCGGAACGGTGGCATTCAGCATTCCGCCGAACGCGTGGATGCAAACACTGCTAGTCGAAATGGCGGGCGGACGCGCGGTGTGGAAAGATAATCCCAATCAAAGTGGTTGGACTACTGTGAATCTTGAGCAAATCGCGGCATGGAATCCAGAATTGGTGTTCATCGTGTTCTATGGTGGTAATTCCAAAGAGGCGGTCGCCAAAATCAAAGCCGATGCCAAATGGCAAGCCCTCCAAGCCGTCAAAGACAACAAAATCTACGGTTTCCCCGGCGACTTTTACACGTGGGATCAACCCGATACGCGCTGGGGCTTGGGACTGATTTGGCTTGCGACCAAGATTCATCCGACACTCTTTCGTGATGTGAACATCAATCAAGAGATTCTCAAATTCTACGCGTTGTACGGATTCGATCAAGCGACAGTTCAAGCCAAAGTGACACCCTTGTTAACCGGAGATTTACCGTGACCGTGACGGTGTGGCGACGCCATCTCTTTGCACTGTTGCTCGCGCTGGGATTGCTGACACTGATTCTTTCGATCTTCATCGGACGCTTTCCGCAACCGTACTGGATGCCGCCGACTTTGTTACAAGAAAACGAGTTGGCGCGGCAGTTGGTGCTCAACTTGCGCCTGCCGCGCCTTCTCGCCGCGTTGATGCTGGGGATGGCACTTGGTGGCGCGGGCGCGGTGATGCAAATGATTTTTCGTAACCCACTCGTCGAACCAGGTTTTCTAGGTGTATCGCAAGGCGCGGGGTTTGGCGCGGCACTCGCCATCATCAAAATCAGCAACGCGCCGCTTGTGGTCGCCGCCTCTGCGGCGGGTTTTGCATTTCTGGGCTTGATGTTTTCGTACGCGCTCGCGCGC
>JAOACU010000523.1 GCA_026417715.1 Anaerolineae bacterium
AGATGTGTATAAGAGACAGGTCTTGGTATCAGAATTGTTGTTGCTAGTTATTTCCTTCATCAGTTCTTCAATCTCTCGAATTATCACAGGCAAATTCGGCTGGGTAAAACTTATCGCTGGTGCTGGGACACGATGGCGTTTGATGTCAGGTGGAATATGCTTGTGATGAGGAAACGTAGATGCTAATGCTGGATCGTTTGGATGTGGAAAGTCATCATACCAAAACAAGCGTTCCTCACCTCGATACACTTCGTAGCCGTATGCTGTGATGAGACCTGCATCAAAATCCAGTTCTTCCCTCATTCGGAGTCGCAAGCCGTGCTCAAAGAAAACATCTCCTTCAGCGACTCCTGTGTAAGGACTATCAGACCACACAGCAACTGTCGAATGCTTGACACTGGGTCGGTCAAGCCACTTGGCTACAAACTGGCTATACGCGGCTAGCGACTTTAAGGGCTGATCGCTCATCATTAGTATGCTGGTTGAAACCGCAGCGCTTCCACTAGTTCACATTGCTGAAGTTTCTCGATATACGCTTGTTTGCGCCGTAACCACGTTTCGTAGATACCCTTCCAACGGCTGAAATCAGCGCGAGTCTCGTCGTACTCGTCATAGCGTGCCAGTTTGCCTGACATAAGAGCATTGTAAAAATCTTCGCTGAGGATGCCGTATTTTTCTTCATAGAGCGTCAAACGACGCTCTAATAACTTCATCTCTATAACCAGTTCGTGAATCTCCATCGTGGTCTCCTCAATGTCATTCGACCGCTAGGCGTTAGCCCGATGGCTCATCCACATGCAAACCTTGCACGTGAACGTTCACTTGTGCGACTGGCAAGCCGAGTGATTTTTCGACGCTGTACTTGACGCGATTCATAATGCCGTGTGCGACTTCGGAGATGCGCGTGCCGTACTGAATCACGACGTAGAGATCAATGTACACCGCGCGATCAATCACCTTGACATCAATGCCGCGTCGCAGGTTGCCACGATTGAGCACCTCGACGATGCCATCGCGCAGATTCTTGTTTGCCATTCCCACAACGCCGTAGCATTCCAACACGGCTTGCCCAACGAGACTGGCAATCGCGTTCGGTGAGATTTCGATACGTCCCAAGTAATTTTCTTCTGCCATTTGGTTTACCCTGACGGACTTCACTGGTTTCCGCAACCTGTGAAGTCTAACCAATTTGCCTAAATCAAGTAGTTGTGGTATTATCGCCCACGTTTCAATTTAACGCAATTTTCGAGAAAGAGGTGAAGGAACGATGGCTCAACGATGTGATATTTGCGGCAAGGGTCCGCTGTTTGGGCACGGACGTAGCCATGCGATGAATGCCGTCAATCGTCGCTTTATGCCGAACATCACCAAGCGGACGGTGATGTATCAGGGTAAAAAGCAACGCTTGAATGTGTGCGCCAAATGCTTGAAAACGCTAAGCAAGGCGGACTAGTTATCAAACCAGCGACTCGTTCGCGAGAACGCTGGTTTTTTATTAGCGGAATATTGTCTTCCACTAAGGACACGAAGGTCACGAAAAAATTGCGGAAACTTGGTGGGGCTTTGTGTCCTTTGTGGAGAAAGGATTCGTCCTTCGTCTTTGGTCATCCGTCAATGAATTTCGTTGCGGCGCGCAATTGCTGAATTGCCTCCTGCACGCTCATCTGCTTGTTGAAGATCGCGCTCCCGGCGACGAGCACGCGCGCGCCCGCCG
>JAOACU010000524.1 GCA_026417715.1 Anaerolineae bacterium
GGGTCGTCCTTACGATGCGAATTTTACTTGCGATACCAGTCTTGAATGTTCCAGGTGAGATAGTCAAAAGCGGCACTGGGTTTGAGACCCTGCAACCCTTTGTTGACGCCAACGAAAACGTTGGGGGTGAAGAGGAAGAGACTGGGTAACTCGTCGTTCAAAAGCGCGCTGGCTTCCCAGTACAACTTTTGCCGTTCTTCGATCTTGGAAGTGGCGGCACCCTTGGCCATCAACTCGTCGAACTTGGGATTGCAAAAGCCAATGACCAATTCTGCCCATCCTGCTTTGCACGTGTAGTACTGTGCGCTGACACTGGGGTCAGCCGCAAAGCGTCCGCCCGCGTTGCGAATCAAGTCGCCTTCGCCATCAATCGCGGCTTGCAAGAAAGCGGCGCTCGTCGTCAGTTTGATGTCAAGACGGATGCCGATAGCGGCGAACTGTTGCTGAAGTACTTCACCTAGTCGTCGCGCTTCTTCGGTCGTGTTCGAGAGATAGACCAATGTGACCGGCTTGCCTTGATAGGTCGCTACTTTGGTCTTATCATCGTAGATGACGCCGGCTTCCTTCATCAGTGCCTTTGCTTTCTCTACATCTTTGTCGTACTTGTTCAGGTTCGGATTGATTGCCCAAGTGGGACCAAAGATTGAACTGTAGATAGGTTGCGCTTCGCCGCCAGCGACGACCTGAATGACGGCATTCCTGTCAATCGCATAGGCGAGCGCTTGGCGAAAGCGTTTGTCCTGCAGATACGGCTTGGGTTCTTTGGTAATGCTGTAACCTTTGCCACCTTGCTCTTTGGGCTTGTTCAGTTCGGCAATTTGTGCCTTGCTACGAAAATCGAAATGCGTGACATAGTAACCAATTCCCTTGACAGTCAGTACGTCAATATGGGGCAACTTTTTATAACGCGCTACTTCATCGGCGGGAATTGCTACCACATCAAGTTCGCCGGCTTCGAGTTGGGCAAGCGCGGTGGCGGTCTGCTCGAACAATTTGACGTACACTTCGTCAATGTTCACTTTCTTGCCCCAGTAATCGGCTTTCTTTTTTAGGTGGATGTATTGTCCTGGCTCGAACTTGACAAAGTCGTATGGACCCGAAGTGACTTTGGGTGCATTGACGTAAGGGTCTTTTTCCAAATCTTCGGGCTTGACTTTGCCCAAGATGTGTGAGGGCAGAATCCCCAAGTAGGTGTTGAACAGGAATGCCGCGTTCGGTTCGCTCAACTCAAAGCGGACGGTATAATCGTCTATCGCTTGGATGCCCGCAATTTCGGTGGCTTTGCCATCACGATAGTCTTTGGCGCCTTTGACGCTGGCAAAGTTAGTTGCCCACACGGATTGCCCAACGACAGGATGCAATGCCAACTTGTAGGTGAAGACAACGTCTTTTGATGTCAGTGGCGTGCCATCGCTCCACTTGGCATTCTTGGGTAGGTGGAATGTGTACACGGTCGCGTTGTCGTTCACTTCGATTTTTGTGGCAAGGTCGGGGACGGGTTGAATGGCATCATCGAACCACGTAAGCGCGGGTAGAATGAGTGGGAAGGTCAAGAATTGCGGAATGCTTGTCATCCAGATTGGGTTGTAATGTTTGCCTGTCATTCCGCCAGTGCCAATGTAGACAGGTCCGCCTTTTTTCACTGGAGGTGGCACTGGGGTAGGTGTGACCACGACGGGGACAGTTTCCTTGACGGCCACGGTTTCTTTGACCACGACGGTTTCGCGCACCGTCACTGGTGTAGGGG
>JAOACU010000525.1 GCA_026417715.1 Anaerolineae bacterium
CACGAACGGCAACGCGCGCACGGTCACACGATAATCGGCAATCTCACGAATCGGAAACACAATGCGCGCCGTCTGCCGATTCACCCAATTCGCATTCTCACCACTAATCACTTCATCGCGCTCCCAACCTTCGGCAAGGTACAAACGCGCGACATCAGTGCCAAACGCGATGTGTTGGCGCGTGGGCAGTTGCGCTTGATTGACACGATACATCACGATACCGTCACGGTCATAAATTTTTTCGCCGAGCGGCATAACTTGCTCGATGTACGCGCGCGTTGCATCGCGCGTGTCGCTGTACGGCAAACGATTGGGCGTGGCGGCATTGATGACAACGTAACGCACATCGTAGAACGCGACGAATTGCGGCGCAAGCGCGCGATCGCGCGCAATCGTTTCGGATGTGAGTTCAGCATAACGTTGCACGCGCGCCAGCGAATCGAAAATCGGCACGCGCGCAAAGTACTCGAACAGCGCGGGCGGATTGCGCGAGGTGTTGCCCGAAAACAAGAATTTGCCGTGTACGCGTTGATACGATTGCGTGCGTGTGTCCTCCGCGCCTTCCATCGTAAAACTGTTACGCCAACCAAGTGGCACACTCAAAATCGCAAACCCGCCGCGCTCGCGCGCGATTTGCGCATACACCTCTGGCACGCGCGCATCGGTGAGTGGAAGTGGTACGGCAAGATGTTCGAACAAGATTAAAGACAAAAAGGCAAAAGGCAAAAGTAAAAACAACTTTTGACTTTTCATTTTTAACTTTTGACTTGTCCACGCCAGCGCGAATGCAATCAACACCGCCAGCGACAGCATCACCAAAATCGAATAGCGATTCGGCACGCGATTTTCTTTGAGGAAGGGAATATAGTGCAACAAGAGGAACGGCATTGGGAAGGTTGTTTCCAAACCATCGAAATCGAATACCGATTGTCCGTTGATGTGCAAAAGCGGACCGAGCGAGAGAATCGTAAACGCAAGCGCGGCGACGATCCACACTGCCAACTTTTTGCGATACACCAACGCGCCGAGCATCGCGAGCACGAGCGTCGCGTAGCCGAGAAACACCGTGTTCACATCTACAAATCGCGAATTGCCCTGCCGCACCGCATCGAGTTCTTCAACCCAATGCCGATTGAGCGGATGCAAACTCGTCGGCGTGAACAAACCCGCAAGGTCAACCAACAATTTTTCTGCGTGTCCCCAGCCCGGCAATTGATAGCCACTCAAAAACATTTCGCCGACAAGTGGCACGAGGAGCGGTGAGAAAAAAAGCGCGGCGGCAAGTGCCAGCGCGCCGAGTCGCATCAACACGCGCGGCGCGCGCGCGGCGCGCCACTCGAACGCGAGATACAACAACGTGAACAAGACCAACAGTGGCGCGTGCGCGGCGTCGCTGTACATCGCAAGCGCGGCAAATAGTCCCGCCAGAATCGGGTGTTGCCAGCGCGGTTCGCGTATCGTTTTGATGAGAAACAGAATGTAGAACGGAAACCACTGCGTCGTCAAAACAGTGTAATGCCCCAGCGCGGCATACACCATTCGCGAGGAAGTGAAGGCGAACACGGCGCCGGCGATAAAAGTTACAAGTTGCAAGTTTAAAGTTTCAAGTTGAAATGTGAAACCTGAAACCTGTACCCTGTACCCTGTAACCTGTAACAAGTAGCCGACCAGCAAGTACACACCATACGCGCCGAGCACGAACGTTGCGAGCACGGTGGCGTTGACAGCGGGAATGAGAC
>JAOACU010000526.1 GCA_026417715.1 Anaerolineae bacterium
AACTTGACGTGGAGCGCGTCCGCCGATGCGCCCGCGAACATTGACGGCTATCGCATCTATCGCAACGGAAGCGCGCTGGCGACAGTGAATGGTGGCACCACCGCGTACGCGGACACCAGCGTGCAATGCGGTACGCGCTACGATTACTCTGTCAAAGCGTACAAGGGAAGCACCGAATCGGATGCAAGTAACACCGCAAGTGCGACGACGCTGGGGTGTCCACCCGCGACGCCCACAGGATTCCGCGTGATTGCCGTGACATCGAGTTCGATCACGTTGACGTGGAATGACGTAGCGGATGAGACAGGTTACAAAATCTATCGTTGGGGTTACGATGGAACGCAATGGCGCTTTCTCTATCACGCCTCGGTTGGTGCAAATGTCACGACGTTCACAGATCGCGGCTTGAACAGTGCGAGCGATTACTATTACGAGTTGAGCGCGTACAACGCCAACGGCGAATCGGCACACACGAGTTGGATCAAGGGAACGACGACATCCGTCCTACTCTTTCTGCCTTTCATCCAACGATGATTCTTTTTGATTGTCATCAGTGCGCGTGCACCAATGCGGCGAGGCGCGCGGTCATTTCAGCAGGTGCAGGATGTTGCCAAATATTACGTCCGATGGCGACACCTGCCGCCCCCGCGCGCAACGCGTCGCGCACATTCGCGAACAATTCTGCATCGTCCTTAACACGTTCGCCGCCTAGCACTACGATGGGAATGGGACAATACTCAACCACCTCGCGAAACGATGCAGGATCGCCTGTGTAGAATGTTTTGATGACATCCGCACCCGCTTCCATCGCGATCCGCGCGCCTGCCGCGATCTTTTCTGGCGTCCGCATTTCGGGACCAGCACCGAACCCGCCAGGAATGACCTCTGCCATCAATGGGATGTCCCACCGCGCGCACTCGGCGGCGAGCGTGGCTAGATGCGTCACGCTGTGCGGTTGCGCGTCCCAGTTAGGATACACCATACATTTGATTCCATCCGCGCCAAGACGTAGCGCGGTCTCGACAATGTGATCGAGTAATGGCGGCTGGGTGTCCACACTCAACCACACGCCTGCACGTCCAAGTACCGATGCGGCAAGGCGCGCACTACCCAGGGTCAACAGAAATGCATCTGCGCCCGCGCGCGCGACGGCGCGAATCGTCTCTTGTGGTTGTGCAAGCCCTGGCAACATCTTGTCCATAAACCCCGCGTGATCCATTGCCACAATTAAACATTTGTCATCTTCCCCAAAGAGTCGCGCCAGACGGCGCGTTTTGTGTGTATGCATTTTGCCTCCTGGTTGACAAGAAGTCGAAATAGCGCGATAATGTGAACAAATGTATTTTACATTTGTTCAGGAAAATTAGCAAATGCCGCGTCGGGATGAATTAGCCCAAATGCTTCAAGCCGCGCGCCTATACTATGAAGACAACCGCACTCAGGCGCAGATCGCGCGCGCACTCAAAACCTCACGCCCCACCGTTTCCCGTTTGTTGCAACAAGCGCGTCAAGAAGGCATTGTCCAAATTAGGATCGTGGATCCCAACTCCACCCATAGCGCGCTGGAAGAACAACTCCTTGCCGCCTTTCCACTGGTCGAAGCGATTGTGGTGTCTGTTGAAAGTGATGCGGTGAATGTGACGCGGCATCGCATTGGGCAAGCCGCCGCGCGCTATCTGGAACGCACCTTGCAAAACGGTGATCGCGTGGGCATCGGCTGGGGACGCACCTTGTCCGAA
>JAOACU010000527.1 GCA_026417715.1 Anaerolineae bacterium
CTGTTGTATGGTGTGGTGCCAGGGATAGCCATCGTGACCTTGCCACTATTTTTGCTGATGGCGATGGCGACGGCGCTGGGGATGAGTCTGTGGATCTCCGCGCTCAGCGTACGGTATCGCGATGTGAATCATCTGTTGCCGTTCTTGGTCCAGGTGTGGATGTACGCAACACCCGTTGTCTATCCTGCGACACTCTTTCCCGAACGCTGGCGTCCGTTACTCGGCTTGAATCCGATGGCAGGTGTTATTGAGGGATTTCGTTGGGCGTTGACGAATCGGGGTGAGCCGCCTGGACCGCTTTTGGGGGTTTCGGCAATAATCGTTATAATCGTGTTGGTGAGCGGCGCGTTGTTCTTTCGGAATACCGAGCGGACGTTTGCGGATGTGGTGTAACGTTGGAACGTTGGAACGTTCGAACGTTCACACGTTGAGAGGTTGCTATGGGGACGATAACGCGATTTGAGGAAATTGAGGCGTGGCAGACGGCACGGGAGTTGACGCGTTTGGTGTACACATTGACGAATCAAGGTGCGTTTGCGCGCGATTTTGGTTTGCGTGATCAAATGCGTCGCGCGGCTGTTTCGATTCTGTCGAATATCGCCGAAGGGTTTGAGAGCCGTACGCGCCGCTTGTTCATCGAGTATCTGGGGCGTGCCAAAGCATCGGCGGGTGAACTGCGCGCACAAGCGTATGTTGCGTTAGACGTTGGTTATCTCACCCAAGAGCAATTCGCGCAATTGTTTGATTTGGTGGACAAGTGTAGTCGTCAGATTAGTCGGTTTATGACGTACTTGGAGCGTTCTAATGCCGACACGTTCTAACGTTCACACGTTTACACGTTCTAGCGTTCCAACGTTCACACGTTCTAACGTTCCAACGTTCACACGTTCCAACGATGACTGATATTGCTATTCGCGTCGAACATCTCTCCAAACGTTATTACATCGGTAAAGTGCAAAAGCGACACGACACGCTGCGCGATGCGATTTCGGATTTCAGATTTCGGATTTCAGATTGGCTCTCGCGCGCGGTCACTCACCACTCACCACTCGCCACTCGCAACTCAGACACGATTTGGGCTTTGCGCGACGTCTCCTTCGAGGTCAAGCGCGGCGAAGTCATCGGCATCATTGGGCGTAACGGCGCGGGCAAGAGCACACTCCTCAAAATCCTTTCGCGCATCACCGAGCCGACGGAAGGACGCGCCATCATCAACGGGCGTGTAGGATCGCTCTTGGAAGTGGGCACGGGGTTTCATCCCGAACTGACGGGGCGTGAGAACATTTACCTGAACGGCGCGATTTTGGGGATGAAGAAAGCAGAGATTGACCGCAAGTTTGATGAGATTGTAGCATTTGCAGAAGTTGAGAAATTCTTGGATACGCCCGTCAAACACTACAGTAGCGGGATGTACGTGCGCTTGGCGTTTGCCGTTGCCGCGCACCTCGAGCCAGAGATTTTGTTGGTGGACGAGGTGCTGGCGGTGGGCGACGCCGCATTCCAGAAAAAGTGCCTGGGCAAAATGGGCGATGTGGCGCGCGAAGGGCGGACGGTGTTGTTTGTGAGTCATAATATGGCGGCGATCCAGCAATTATGCTCAAAAGCAGTATTGTTACAAAGTGGTGTACTGCGGAGTTGGGGAACAGTTCGCCAAGTCATCGAAATGTATCTTGCGGATAACTCCCAGGTTCCTGACATTATACAAGAACCTTTGGCAACTAGTCCGAAGGG
>JAOACU010000528.1 GCA_026417715.1 Anaerolineae bacterium
CCCGCCTTCGCGGGCTGAACGAGCCGCCGCAGGCTTCGCCGTGAGCTCAGCCGAACGGGCGGCTTTGGGTAGTTGTTGGAGCGAATTGATTCGCCTGTCAATAGACTTTGCACCAAACCTACTGACGCTATTTCTCCAGTACCTTTGCAAGCACGTCCTTTGAGTAGCAAAAACAAGCCGAGTTTCATTGTGAAACTCGGCTTGCTACCTTTTTTAGCGCGTCCAATCCATCATCCGCTCGTTTTCAAAATCGAATCGCAGTAGAATCAAATCGGTGACATTCTTCAACACTTGCTGGCAACACGCGTCGTGCGTCTACATCCACCACACCCTTGTCGCTGAATTTGTAGTGCGGCGAGACGCTGAGCGCAAGCAGTGAAAGCATCAAGAATGGACGTTGATGTTGAATCCCCAGACCACGTAACGCGTTCTCTACGCGTTCAAAATCACATACGAGTTCATCGAGTGGTGCATCACTGAGCAAACCTAGGATGGGCAATGCCACGCGCGCGACAACGATGCCCTCACGTACTACGACGATACCCCCGCGCAGTTCGTTAACCGCATTCGCGGCGATACACATCTCATCAGCATCACGTCCAACGACAAGCAAGTTGTGACTATCATGCGCAAAACTCGATGCGTATGCACCCGTGCGCCAACCCAAACCTTTAACCACACCCACCGATTTTGATGAACCATCGCGTGCAATGACAGCCACCAATGCAAGGTCGTCGCCGTCCGCAAATTGTGCAAAACCATTTTCGACGCGAACGCGAATCTTTGTGAGATTCGTAACGCTAGTCGTGGCACTCGTGATCGTGACAGCATTTGCAATGACATCGCGTACACACGTGCTACCGCGCACGAAAGCAAAATCGCTACGCGTGAATGGACCGGGCAATGTCACATCATCGGGAAGAGGTGGCGTGGATGGCAACTGATCGGTGACAAGTTTACCCTTTTGGGCAACGCATCGTCCAGCACTGAAAACCAGGTGTGGTGGAAATGTATCCAAAGCACGCAAGACCAAAAAATCGGCGCGAAAACCCGGCGCAATGCCGCCCAAATCGCGCAAGCCCAGATAGCGCGCAGGACGTATCGTCGCTGAAGCGAACGCCTCAAGGGGAGAGAGTCCTGTCGCCATAGCGGCTTGCACAATCAACGACAAATGACCACGTGTCAATAACGTCGGTTCGATGTCGTCAGTCACGAGTAAAATGCGTGAACGATCAGGTAACGCATTGACAGCGGCAATATTTTCACGCGTGAGGGATTTGCACTGCAACATCACAGCAATCCCTTTGGAAATTTGCTCGTGAATTTTTTCGGGCGTTGTCAAGGTATGGTCGGAAGTGATACGCCACGCAAGATACTGCGACAACTCGGTGCCACGCAAGGTAGGAATGTGTCCTTCAACAAGCAAGCCTGCCGCGTGTGCCGCATCTACCATTGCGCGCAGATGGGCACCGTTGGCTAGAACTTGTCCATAGTCCATCACTTCGCCCAACGCTATCACCGATGGTTCACTTGCTAGACGTTTGACCGTTGCCGCATCAAAGATCGCACGCGTCCATTCGATCTCGGGTGAAGTCGCAGGTACACAACTGGGAATTGCGTAAAAAATTCGGAGCGGCAAATGTTGTGAGGCGTGAATCATCCAGCGCACACCCTCTTCGCCTGCAACATTTGCAACTTCGTGAGGATCAGCAAGCACCGTCGTTGTGC
>JAOACU010000529.1 GCA_026417715.1 Anaerolineae bacterium
GCAAAAGCAACGCGCGCGGTGATCTCCAACGCGACTAGCCACACCAGTGTAATGCCGATGATGAGCCATACCTCGCGCAAAACGTTGACAATTTTACGCATCGTTTAATTCGATTAGAACAGTGTGTAAATGAACGGTGCCACTGCCGCTGCCGATGCAAGCGCAATCAAAAAACCGACTATTAGTAAAACGAGTACAAGTGGCAAGAGCCACAGACGCCGTTGCCACACAAAGCCGAGGAGTTCACCAGCGGTGGAAAGATGTGCCACAATTTGACGAAGTATTTTCACAGACTACCTCCACGCACACGACTGCCGACCGATGATCGCCGACCGCCGCGTATGCGAATCTTATTTTTCCACACGATAGTTTTCCAGCACGAGTACGTCAATCCCACTCTTGAAGAACGTGTTGAGCGCGTTCGTTGGACTTGCCACAATCGGTTCGCCGCGTAGATTGAACGATGTGTTCATCAACACGGGCACGCCAGTTGCTTGCCCAAATTTTTCAACAAGGTCGTAGTAGCGCGGATTCCATTCGCGGCGAATCGTTTGCAAGCGTCCCGTACCCAAATGATTGACCGCAGGAATGTGATGCGCTTTTTCTTCGCGCAACGGCAACACCAAGAGCATATACCGCGCAGGATACTGCGACGATGGATCGAAAGTGAAATAGTCTGCAACCGCGTTCTCCAAAATGACCGGCGCAAAGGGACGAAATGGTTCGCGGAATTTGATTTTGTGATTGACAATGTCTTTCATCTCGGCGCGGCGCGGGTCTGCCAAGATACTGCGATTACCGAGCGCGCGCGGTCCCCACTCGAATCGTCCCTGAAACCAGCCAACGACTTTGCCGCGCGTCAAATCGTCCACGATGCGATCCGTCATTCGCGCGTTGTCCTCGATGATTTCGTATTTGGCGCCGCGTTCGTCCAATGCTTTTTGAATATCGCCATTCGTGTACGTTGCACCCCAGTATGCGTGCTCCAAAGTAAAGTTGCGCGGTTTGCCCAAGACCACGTGATAGACATACAGCGCGGCGCCCAGCGCGCCGCCTGAATCACCCGCCGCAGGTTGCACGAACAGTTCCTTGAACGGCGTCTCACGCAAGATGCGTCCATTCGCCACACTGTTCAACGCCACACCACCTGCCAAGCATAACTTGTCGAGTCCGGTCTCTTTGTGCGCTTGGCGCGCCATTTGCAGAATCAACTCTTCGGTCACCCTTTGGATACTCGCAGCGACATCGGCATAGTACTGATTGCGCTCGAGGACCTCGTTTGAAACTTGGGGATTAGTGTGCGTCAAGCGCGTAATGAATTCGGAACGTGGATCGCGCGGTTCACCAAACAGTTCGATGAATTTTCGATTGAATGTTTGATTCGTCGAATAGTGATAGGAAAAGTAATCCATATCGAGCCAGAAACTACCATCGCTATTCGGGTGCACGAGTTTGTACACCTTGTCCATATAGCGCGGTTCACCGTACGGCGCCATTCCCATCACTTTGTATTCACCCTCGTTCACCTCGAATCCAAGAAACGCGGTGAACGCCGAGTAGAGCAAACCAATCGAATGCGGAAAGCGCATTTCTTTGTAGAGTTCGATGGTGTTCTTGCCATTCCCATCCCACGCCGCCACGCCGCGTCCAATCGAAGCGGTTGTCCATTCGCCGACACCATCAATCGTGAGCATCGCCGCTTCTTTGAACGGCGAACAAAAG
>JAOACU010000530.1 GCA_026417715.1 Anaerolineae bacterium
TTGCTCAATCGCCAAAAACAAAACGGCGCGCTGGAGACGATTGACCTTGTGAAACTTGATGCGAATGGACAAACAATGCGCGATATTCGCGGCGGAGAAATCGCCCTGATTCCACAAGAGCCGATGGCGGCATTCAGCCCCGTGCACACCGTAGGCGACCAAGTTATCGAAGCGATCTTGTTACACCAAAAAGTGAGCCAGCGCGAGGCGCGCCAAATCGCCTTGCAAATGTTCAAAGACGTGGGAATCCCAATGCCCGAACAACGCCTCGACGAATACTCGTGGCAACTTTCGGGTGGGTTGCGCCAGCGCGCGATTATTGCGATGGCGCTCTCGTGCAACCCGCGCCTCCTCATCGCCGACGAACCAACAACGGCAGTGGATGTGACAACGCAAGCGCAGGTGTTACGTCTGTTGCGTCGCCTGCAAGAACAACGCAACGCGGCAATTATTTTCATCACGCACGATCTTGGTGTCATCGCGCAAATGGCGCATTACGTGATGGTGATGTATCTCGGCTTGGTGATGGAGCAAGGTCCGGTGGACGATATTTTCCACGCGCCCAAGCATCCCTACACCCAAGCCCTGTTGCGTTCCATTCCGACGATTACAATGACCCCGCGCGTCAACCTGCCGACGATTAGCGGCTCGATTCCGCATCCATTCAACAAACCGCGCGGCTGTCCGTTCCATCCACGTTGCGAAAAATTCATCGCGGGAAAATGCAACGAAGAAACGCCGGTTCTCAAGCCCGTAGGAAATCAACAGTTGGTCAGTTGCTTTTTGTACGAATAGTATTCAGTGTTCAGTATTCAGTGTTCAGTAAAGCACTGAATACTGAACACTGAATACTGGGAGTAAGACGCGTGGCTGACAACAAACTGCTCGAAGTCAAAAATCTCAAAAAATATTTTCCGATTCGCAAAGGATTTTTCCGCAAGACCACTGGCTATGTGCGTGCGGTGGACGATGTGAGTTTCTTCATCAACGAAGGCGAAACACTTGGACTGGTTGGTGAAAGTGGTTGCGGCAAGACGACTGTGGCGCGGTGCATCTTGCGCGCACACGTTCCTACCAGTGGTTCGATTCTCTTTCGTACGAAAGATGGAAACGTCGTTGACCTTGCCAAACTTTCGCGCGCGGAATTACGTCCACTGCGCCCACAGATGCAAATGATCTTCCAAGACCCCTACGGCTCACTCAACCCGCGAATGACCTTGTTCGATATTGTGGGCGAACCGCTGTACGTCAACGGGATGACGGATCGCAAGCAACGCGTCGAGCGCGTCGCCGAATTGTTGCGCCTCGTTGGCTTGCGCCCCGAGTATATGCAACGTTATCCCCACGCGTTCAGTGGTGGGCAACGCCAACGCATCGGCATCGCGCGCGCGCTCGCGCTCAACCCTCGCCTCGTCGTCGCGGACGAGCCGGTCTCCGCGCTCGATGTGTCGGTGCAAGCGCAAATCCTGAACTTGATGCTCGAACTGCAAGAGAAACTTGGTTTGACGTATCTCTTCGTCGCGCACGACCTCAGCGTCGTCAAGCACATCAGCACGCGCGTCGCCGTGATGTACGTAGGGCGCATCGTTGAGACCGCGCCGACCGAAGAACTGTTCTACGCGCCGCGCCATCCGTACACCGACTGTCTCTTATACACATCT
>JAOACU010000053.1 GCA_026417715.1 Anaerolineae bacterium
GCGCGTGCGTGGGACCCGCGCGTTGCGAATGGGCTTGCTTCGACTCGCTCGATGCGTTGCAGACCGTCACGCGCACGTTCCAAAGCCAACTCCATCGCCCGATGTTCCCGTACAAGTTCAAGATCAAAATTAGCGCGTGCCCCAACGACTGTGTGGCGTCCATCGCGCGCGCCGACTTGTCGGTGATTGGCACGTGGAAGGGAAACATCGAGATTGATCAGAAAGAAGTGCAAGAGTACGCCAAGACGATGAACATCCAAGCCGAAGTGGTGGACTTGTGTCCGACCAAGTGTATGGCGTGGGATGGCAAGACGCTCAAGATTGACGACAAAGAGTGCAATCGCTGTATGCACTGCATCAACTTGATGCCCAAAGCGTTACGACAAGGTAAAGAGCGCGGTGCGGCGATTCTCGTCGGTGGCAAAGCCCCCATCGTGCACGGCGCGCTCTTGAGTTGGGTCGTGGTGCCGTTTATGAAGATGGAACCACCGTACGAAGAACTCATCGAATTCATCAACAAGACCTTCGAGTGGTGGGATGAGAACGGCAAGATGCGCGAACGCTTGGGCGAATTGATCAATCGCTTGGGAATGGGCAAGTACTTGAAAGCGATGGGATTGAAACCGGCACCGCAGATGATCAAGCGACCGCGCGCGAATCCGTACTACTTTTGGCGTGAGGGGGTGCACTAATGGCTACTCGAACAGACTTTGGACCACCCGATTATCGGACGATGCTTCCACCCATCATCCTCAAGAACTATGGCAAGTGGAAGTATCACGAACGCGTCAAACCCGGCGTACTCAAGCACGTTGCCGAATCCGGCGACGAATTGTACACCGTACGCGTGGGTTCAGAGCGTCTCCTTTCGACCGACAAGGTGCGCGAGATTTGCGAAGTGGCGGACAAGTACTGCGATGGCTATGTGCGCTTTACCAGTCGTCACAATATCGAGTTTCTCGTTTCGGACAAGAGCAAAGTCGAGCCGTTGATTGCCGATGTCAAGCAACGCGGCTGGCCCGTCGGTGGCACGGGACACTGCATCACAAACATCGTCCATACGCAAGGTTGGATTCACTGCCACACGCCGGCGACCGATGCGTCGGGCATCGTCAAGGCAGTGATGGATGAACTGTACGACTATTTCGGTCGAATGGACTTGCCGGCGTACTGTCGCATCTCGCTCGCCTGCTGTCTGAATATGTGCGGCGCGGTGCACTGCTCCGACATTGCGATTCTGGGAATTCATCGCACTGTGCCCAAACTGAATCACGAAATCATTCGCACCAAGTGCGAGATTCCAAACGTGATTGCGGCGTGTCCCACCGGTGCCATTCGTCCTGACCCGGCGAACAAGAGTGTCATCGTGAACGAAGATCGCTGTATGTATTGCGGCAACTGTTACACGATGTGCCCCGGGATGCCGGTGGCTGATCCCGAAGGTGATGGTATTTCGATCTGGGTTGGCGGCAAAGTGTCGAACACGCGTAGTGGTCCGGCATTCTCGCGCCTCGTCATTCCCTACTTGCCGAACAATCCACCGCGCTGGCCCGAAACAGTCGCGGCAGTCAAGAATCTGGTTGAGGTCTGGGCGAAGAACGCGCGCAAACACGAGCGAATGGGCGAATGGATCGAGCGCATCGGTTGGGAACGCTTTTTTGAAATCGCCAACATTCCATTCACCGAACAGGTGATTGACGACTTTACGATGGCGCCCGAAACCTATCGCACCACCGCGGCGTTCAAGTGGTAAAGTTAGAGATTGGAGATTTAGAGATTAGAGATTTGGAGATTGAAGATTGGAACGGTCAACGTCCAATCTCTAACCTCTAATCTCTAATCTCCAAAACGAGGTGGACGATGGCTGAAGAAGTCACGGAGGAACTCTTGAACAAGATTCTCGAGTTCTTCAAAAAGAAAAACAAGATGATGACGAGCCGTGATGTGGCGGCGGGCTTGGGCATCGAGAATGCCTTGGCGAAAAAAGCACTCACGGTGTTGGTGAACGATGGTCGCTTGGAATTTACTTCCTACGGCGGTGCTACGTTCATCAAATTGCCGGACAATCCAACGTAACACGCAGACACGCAATACGTAATACGAAATACTGCATAGTGCGTATTGCGTAATCTATATAACGAAGGAGTGAAACTATGCCATTCATCGAATACAAGGGTCAACAAATCGAAGTGGACGAAGATGGGTTCATTGCTGATCCCTCGATCTGGAACGAAGACCTTGCACGCTTTTTGGCGGAAACGCAAGAGGGCATCAAGGAACTGACCGAAGATCACTGGAAGGTGATTTATTACTTGAACAAGTACTACAAGGACTATGGCATCGCGCCGATGATTCGCAAGGTGTGCAAGGACACCGGTTTCGATCTCAAGCGCATTTACGAATTATTTCCAAGCGGACCTGCCAAAGGCGCGTGCAAGATTGCGGGTTTGCCCAAGCCGACCGGGTGCGTCTAATCCTCTGGTTGTGTGGTCACGCCTCGTCGCGTAGCCGCGTGGTCGGCTAGCACGTCCTAGAAAACATACCAAGACCACTCGGCTACGCGATTTGTTGACCGATACTTGTACGACTATACATACGTTCGACTATTCGATTATTTGACTAGGAGTCGGTATGAACGATGCCGCAATGGTTTGGAATGTGATTGCCGCGCTGATCATCGGCTTGGCATACCTCTCGGCGATAATTTTCGTGGGCGGATTGCTCCTGCGTTTGTGGTTGTATCTCAAAACGCCGGTGCCGCTCAAAATCGTGCAAACACCGGGCGCCAAAAGCGCACCTGGGGCAATGGCGCGCTTGACGGGTGATGTCTTTCTCTTCCCCAACCTTTTCCAAGCCGATAAAGCCCTGTGGCTGGGCGCGTGGATTTTTCACGTATGCTTGCTCTTTATCCTGATTCGTCACACGCGCTATTTTCTCTATCCTGTGCCACAACTCGTGATTGATGGACAAACGCTTTTTGTGTACGCCGGCTTTTTGTTCCCCGTTCCCGCGCTCTATCTCTTGTGGCGACGCTTGGCAATGTCGCGCGTGATGTACATTTCTGGCTTGCCCGATTATCTCACCTTGATTCTGCTAATCGCCATCGCTTCGACTGGAATGTTGGTGCATTACTATGCGCGCGCGTATCTGGTGGATGTCAAAGCATTCACACTCGGACTAGTCACTTTATCGCCAGTGGCTCCACCGCAACACCCGATTTTTCTTGTGCACTTTGTTTTGGTGTGCGCGCTGATGATCTGGTTCCCCACGAGTAAACTGATGCACGCGGGCGGCATCTTTTTCTCGCCGACACGTTATCAAGTAGATCAAGTGTTGTATCCGCGCTATGTGAATCCTTGGAACGACGAGGTGCACGTTGACTGAAAAGTGGACCGATTTTCCAGCCACTGCGCTCACGTGGGAGAAACGTAACGGTCAGTTGCGCGTCCCTGTACCCGAACTGACGGAGGGCATCGCCGCGTCTTTGAGTTGCTATCCCAGCAAAGCCAAAGATATGCGGGCAATCGCCTTACCCACCGAGCGCGTACCGGACTGGCAACGCAAAGCCATCCAGAAACTTCAACAACTCCTCGAACGCTATCGCGCATTGCGCGTCTATCTCGATATTTGCGTGCAGTGTGGCGCGTGCAGTGACAAGTGCCACTTTTATCTTGGTACTGCCGATCCCAACAATATGCCGGTCGCGCGCGCCAATCTCTTGCGCAAAGTGTACCGCTTTTACTTTCGCCCCGTCGAAAAAATTCTGGGTGGCGAAGCCGAAGCGTTCAACGAAAAAGTGTTGCGCGAGTGGTACACCTACTTTTATCAATGCTCCGAGTGTCGTCGCTGTTCCGTGTTCTGTCCGTACGGCATTGACACGGCTGAAATCACGATGGCGGCGCGCGAGATTATGGCGGAAATCGGCGTTGCCACCAAGTACGTCACCGAAGTCGTCGCCAAGGTGTACGAGCGCGGCAACAATCTCGGCATTCCTGCCCCAGCGTGGATTGACAACTGTCAATTCCTCGAAGAAGAACTCAAGAACGAAACGGGCAAAGACATTCGCTTGCCAGTAGACGAGGTGGGCGCCGAGGTGTTGCTGGTCGCGCCGTCTGCCGATAACTTTGCCAACACCGATACGATGATGGGCTATGCCAAGTTGTTCTACGCGCTCGGCATTTCTTGGACAACGAGCACCTATGCCAGCGAAGGTGGCAACTTTGGTTTGTTCCTCAACTATCGCAATCTGAAAAGAGTGAACAAGCGCATCATTGATGCCGCCAAACAACTCAAGGTCAAGCGCATCATTTGGGGCGAATGTGGTCACGCGTGGCGCGCCGCGATTTACACCAACACCCTCAACGGTCCGATGGACTTTCTCGATCCACCCTATCCGATTCACATCTGCCAATTCACTGCCGAGATGATCCAGCGCGGTGCACTCAAGATTGACAAGACCGCGAACGATGATCTCATCGTCACCTATCATGATCCGTGCAATGCCGCGCGCGCAGGGTCGCTCATCGAAGAGCCGCGCGCAATGATTCGCGCCACCTGCAACAAGTTCGTCGAAATGCCGCGCAACACGATTCGCGAAAAGACCTTCTGCTGTGGCGCGGGTGGCGGCTTGCTCACCGACGAACTGATGCCGATTCGGATGGCAGGCGGTAAACCGCGCGCCGAAGCGTGTCGTTCCACTGGCGCCACTTATCTGGCAACCCCGTGTGCCATCTGCAAAGCGCAACTTCCCGAAGTGATGAAGCACTGGAAAGTGCCGGTCAAAGTCGGCGGCGTGCACGATTTGTTGTCGCGCGCGCTAATTTTATGAAGGATGAAGGCGGAAGTATGAAGTATGAATACTGAACGAAAATGTTTCATCCTTCATACTTCATCCTTCATACTTTGGATAGATAGCGATGAACAAATTTCTCTTGCTCATACTACTGATTGCACTTGCCACCACGCTCACGCTCGCGTGCGTGCCCGAAAAACCGGTCAAGGACGGCAAAGGCGAACTTGCTGTTGTGATTGATCGCGAATTCACTTCGCCGGTCACGCACAGCCCAATTGACTGGTGGCAAACGCACCACCCTCATGTCGTCAATTCGGGCGACATCAAGGAAAAAGATTGTTTGTATTGTCACAACGCCGAACGTTCGTGCAACAATTGTCACGGATACGTCGGCGTACGCAAGATCAAGTAGGCAAGTATTCAGTGTTCGAGTATTCGGTTTTCAGTATTCAGTATTCAGTATTCAGTTTTCAGTTTTCAGTTAACCTACTGAACACTGAATACTGAATACTCGAACACTGAACACTGGGATACGGCTATGACAGACACAACTGTTCCCACCACAACTTCTACCCTCCAAACGCGTCGCGCGTTTCTACAAACCCTGCTGGGACTTGTGGCGGCAGGATGGGCGGGTTGGATCGCGCAAGGGTTCTTGTTCCCCGCGCCGCGCGTGCAAACAGGGCAAGTGAAATTTTCGATTGCTGAATTGCCCATCGGTGGTGCCAAGCGCATCACCTACGAAGGCAAACCCGCCATCGTGCTGCGCGACAAGGAAGGCGTGACCGCATTTTCGCTTGTGTGCACGCATCAAGGTTGCATCGTGCAATGGCGTGAAGGCAAGCAAGAGTTCTACTGCCCTTGCCACGACGGCTATTTCGATCGCAACGGCGATGTCATTGCGGGTCCACCTCCAATGCCACTCGAACAGTTCCCAGCCAAAATCATCGGCAATGAGGTCGTTGTAGGCGAAGCGTGATTCAGAAGGCAGTTGGCGGGAGGCAGTCCACTGTCTCACTGTCCTACTGTCACACTGCCCTACTGTCCCACTGTCCCACTGACAACGAGGTTCGACTATGAAAAAACTTTTTGCGATACTCGTTCTTCTAACGATACTCGTCTCACTTTTCCCCGCCGCGCAAACAGCGGCAATGCCCGAATATTCAACGCGCGTCGGTGAGCCGTGTGGTTCGTGTCACACCAGCGCGGCAGGTGGCGGTTTGCGGAACGCGCGCGGGCAAGCGTGGGTTGCACAAGGCAAAGGTAACACTGTACCCACGCTCACCGAATCGCTGAAAATTCTCGGCGTCAAATTGACCACTGACCCAGCCGATTACGTTGCGCCCACAACGCCACCACCAACGCCTGCACCACTCGCCACGCGTTACGAACGCAAGATGATGTTGTTGATGTGGTTGTTAGAGTATTCTGGAAATTAGGATAGAGGGGAAAGAAGGCGGAGAAGGCGGGAAGAAGGCAGGAGAAGGCGGAAAGAAGGCGGAGAAGGCAGGAGAAGGCGGAAAGAAGGCGGAGAAGGCAAGAAGGCAGAGAAGGCGGAGAGAAGGCAGTTACGCCCTCTATGCCCTCTACGCCCTCTACATCCTCTTCAGCCCTCTACGCCCTCTCATCCCTCATCAGGAATGGATATGAAACTATCTCGTCGCGATTTTCTCAAAATCAGTGCAGGGCTTGCCGCTACGAGCGCGGCGTTGCCCGTCATCCAATCGGTACAAACGGTTGTCGCAAGCGATGCACATCCTGAGCGGAGTGTCGCAAAGAATGGCATACGCGCGACATACACCGAAAAATATTTGCACACAGTTTGTTCGCTTTGCCCTTCGGGTTGTGGTTTAGAAGTGCGCGTCGTTGATGGGCGCGCGGTCAAAGTCGAAGGGAATGCGCTACATCCGCTCAATCAAGGTGTGTGCTGTCCCAAAGGGCAAGCATCGCTCGAAGTGCTCTACAGTCCCGAACGCTTGCCCGGTCCGATGCGTCGCAAGGTCGCGAAAGATGTCGCGGCGTACGACGTATCGCAGTGGGAACAAATTTCGTGGGACGATGCGCTCAAGATCGTTGCCGACAAGTTGCGCGCGCTGCGTGAGCAAAACCAAGCGCACACGGTCGCGATGTTGTACAGCGGTTTGCGCGGTCAACTCCGTCCACTCTTGCAACGATTCTTCCACGCGTACGGCTCACCGAACTTTATTTCTGCTGATAACCTGAGTGGCGATGCCGCGCGCCTTGCGATGTTCTTGATGCAAGGCATCAACGGCTATCCGATTTACGACATTGATCACGCGCGCTATGTGATCTGCTTTGGCGGCAGTCTGCTCGAATCGTCGCAACACTTGCAAAAATATTTGTCGGGCTATGGCTTTATGCATCGCGGGCAATCCACGCGCGCGAAACTCGTCGTGGTGGATAGTCGTTTGAATGTCACTGCCGCGAAATGTGACGAATGGATACCGATTCGTCCGGGCACACTTGGCGCGCTCGCGCTCGGTATGGCACACGTGCTCATCAAGAGTGGCGCGGTAGACGAATCGTTCATCAAGAATTGGACGTTCGGCTACGAAGATTTCAAGGACGATCAAGGCAAAACACATCTCGGTTTCAAGCGCTTGGTGTTGGAGCAGTACACCCTCGAACGTGTGCAAGACATCACCGGCATTCCCGGCAGTACGATTGCCAAACTCGCTGGCGAATTCGGCTCCAACAAACCCGCGCTGGCGATCATTCCGACGGGTCGCGGCGATTTGTTGAGCGGCAACGGACTCTACACCGCGCTCGCCGTGCACGCGCTCAACGCGCTCGTCGGTTCGATTGAAGTATCGGGCGGCGTGCAGGTGCAACACTATGCCAACTACACACCTTGGGCGCCACTGCCCAGCGACGCGGTCGCGGAAAAATCGCGCGCGATGCCGCGCGTGGATGGCGCGGGCACCGATTATCCCGTCTCGTTCTCCGCGTACCAAACGGTTGCCGAAAATTTGGCACAAGGTAAACCGTACGCCATCAACGCGCTGTTCTTGCTGAACACGAATCCTGTGCACGATGCGCCACAAGGTCAGCGATTCGTGAACGCGCTGAAAAAGACCTTCGTCGTCAGTTTCAATCCCACACTCGACGAAAGCGCGGCGTACGCCGACCTGATTTTGCCTTCGCTCACCTTCTTTGAAATGTGGCAAGACGATGTGATCGAAGGCACAGGGTACGCTGGCGTGGCGATGCGTCAGCCCGTCGTCGCGCCGGTGCGCGATGGTCGCAATCCCGGCGATGTGATTCTGCAAGTCGCGCAACGCCTCGGTGGCGCGATCGGTCAAGCGTTGCCTTGGAAAGATTTTCTCGAAGTCATCAAGTTTCGCATCGGTGGTATCGGGATTGATTGGAACGATCTCGTTGAAAAAGGCGCGTGGTCGGCACTCGTGTACGATTTTGCGCCACCGGGAAGTAAGGCGTGGCATAAGGTCGTCGGACGTGATCGCGTCAACGCGCCCAAGGACGGACGATTCGATTTCTTCTCGCGCGAACTCTTTGCCGCGCTCAATCCCACCGACGATGTCGCGTGCTTGCCGCACTTTGAGTTGCCAGCAGAAACCGCCGACCCCAACTATCCGTTTGTGTTGCTGTGCCAAGAGACGATGACGCAACCACGCAGTTGCGTTGGTGTTATCCCATCGTTGCAAGAAGTCTATGGCTTGCAGGTGAATGCGCGTTGGGAGAGTTGGGTGGAGATTCATCCCAAAGCCGCGCGCGCGCTCGGCATCAAGAAAGACGATTGGGTATGGGTGGAATCGCCGCACGGCAAGATTCGCGTGCGCGCCAAATTTGTCGAAGGCATTTGGCAGAACGCGGTGAATGTTCCGTACGGTCAAGGCGCGCTCACCTCCGCGCAGTGGGGACGCGAGGCGCATCACGGCAAACGTGTCATCGGCGCGAACCCGTTGCAGTTGGTTTCCGCTGGCACCGAAAAAATTTCCGGCTTGCCGATGATGCTACCGACACGTGTAAAAATATACAAGTGATGAGTTGTCCTAGTCTTCTAGTCGGATAGTCAAATAGTCCGTTACATTTTGACGATGCGACTAGCCGACTAGGTGACTATTCGACTATACAACTGCATTGAGGTTATTATGCCCCGTTGGACAATGGCAATTGATCTCGATAAATGTCTGGGTTGTCAAGCATGCACGGTCGCGTGCCGAATGGAAAACAACACGCCGATTGCGGGACCCGAACAAGCGGAAAAAGGGCGCGCGATTTTGTGGAACGAGGTGATTCCCTTCGTCGAAGGCGAATACCCCAACGTCAAAGCGCGCTACATCCCGCGTCCGTGTATGCACTGCGACGATCCATTGTGCGTCAAAGTGTGTCCGGTCAAAGCGACCTACAAGAACGAAGAAGGCACGGTGTTGGTTGATTACGATCGTTGCATCGGTTGTCGTTTTTGCACAGTGGGTTGTCCGTACACCGTGCGCTATTTCAACTGGCACGAGCCGTACTTTCCCGAAGCGCTCAAAGCGCGCCTGAATCCCGATGTGCCCATTCGTCCCAAAGGTGTCGTCGAAAAGTGTACGTTCTGCATCCACCGCTTGCAGCGCGCGCGCGCCAAAGCCGAAGCCGAAGGACGCGTCTTCCAAGCCAGCGATTACGTGCCCGCGTGCGTGCAAACGTGCACTGGACGCGCGCGCTATTTTGGCGACTTGGACGACCCGAATAGTCTCGTCTCACAACTCCTCAAGAGTCCGCGCGCGTTTCACTTGCTCGAAGAACTAGGCACGAAACCCAAGGTGTTCTATTTGCGCGAAGGATAACGCAAAATTTTCGATTGCCGATTTTTGATTTTCGATTTCGCTTGTCAATCAAAAATCGCAAATCGCAAATCGAAAATCAATCTGCAATCTGAAATCTGCAATCGTCTGTGGAGATAAGATAATGTCGCATCTCGAAACTACCGTCTTCGCCCCGCTGCGCAAAACGGGCATCGGCTTTTACATTTTGTTCGTCGCGCTTGCCGCGCTCGTCGCGTGGGGTACGTTCGCGTACATCTACCAATTGATCGAGGGCTTGGGCGTCACCGGCTTGAGTCGTCCCGTGTACTGGGGAATTTATCTCACCAACTTTGTCTTCTTCATCGGCATCAGTCACGCGGGCACGCTCATCTCCGCGATTTTGCGCGTCACCTTCGCCAACTGGCGCCGCTCGATTACGCGCATCGCCGAAGCGGTCACTGTGTTCGCGCTCTGCGTCGGTGCGCTGCAAATCCTCATTGACTTGGGACGACCCGAACGTATCCTGAATATGGTTTTCTTCGGACGATACCAAAGTCCGTTCTTGTGGGACTTGACCTGCATCAGCATCTATTTGTTGAGTAGTGTCACGTATCTCTACCTGCCGATGATTCCCGACTTTGCGCGAATGCGCGATAAACTCACCGATGTTGCCGGTTGGCGCAAGTGGCTCTATCGCGTCGCCGCGCTCGGGTGGCAAGGCACACACGAGCAGCATCGTCGCCTCGAAATCGCGATTACGATTATGGCGATTGCCATCATCCCGATTGCCGTGTCCGTGCACACTGTCGTTTCGTGGATTTTCGGAATGACCGTGCAACCGATGTGGCACAGCACGATTTTCGGTCCCTACTTTGTCGTCGGCGCGATTTTCAGTGGTATCGCTACGTTGTTTATCGCAATGGCGATTATGCGCAAGGTGTTGCACCTTGAACCTTGGCTCACCGACAAGCAATTCAACTATCTGGGCATCTTGCTCTTGGTGATGAGCGCGTTCTGGTGCTATTTCACCTTCGCCGAATATCTCACCACGATTTACGGCGCGCTCACGCACGAGATGCACGTCGCCGATGCCAAACTGTATGGCGAGTACAACTGGGCATTCTGGGCGATGGTCTTTTGCAACGCCATCGTGCCGTTTGCGATTCTCACACGTCGTTCAGGGCGCACGGTCAAAGGCACGGTCATCGCTTCGATTTTCGTGGATATTGGGATGTGGCTGGAACGCTTTACGATTGTCGCGCCAACGCTCACGCGTCCGAGTCTTGCCTTCGAGCACGCTATCTACCAACCGACGTGGGTCGAAATTTCGATTACGATTGGTTCGCTTGCACTCTTTGCACTACTCTTCGTGATCTTCTTCAAACTTTTCCCCAGTATGGCAATCTGGGAAGTGGAAGAAGGCATCGAAATCGAAGAACGCAAACGCATCACCGAAAAATTATCGTTGGAAGAACTGCGCGCGTTGGAAAAAGCGTCATGAGTTAAGTTGCAGGTTTCAAGTTTCACGTTCTTGTTAACTTGCAACCTGAAACCTGCAACCTGAAACCTCAAACCTTGGAACGACACTATGGACACTCTCTACTGGCTCATCAACACCCAAACACTTGGCGGCGTGTTCGTGCTGATCATCTTTGGCACTGTCCTCACGCTCTACTTTTTGATGATCCGTTGGATCATTGCCGGTGCGCGGGTTACACAAGACGAACATTCGTCTGGAAGCGAATAACCTGTAGGACAAGTTTGAAACTTGTCCTACGTCGGAGACATTCCAAACGATGGAAAATAAAGTCATTCCTCTCAGCGTTCTCTTTGGCATTTTGCTTGTTCTTGCATTGGCGTTGATACTCACAATGCCCGGCGCAGATGCGCCGACGCCCAACACCGTGCCGAGCGCGCGCTATGGCATCGGCAACTATTGTCTCGAATGTCATACGACGACGCCCGCGCGCGCGCTCGATGTCTTGCGTCCGGTCGAATGGGCGCGCGATATTCCATGCGATACACTCCGCAAAGCGTACGAAGGTGTTTGGCAAACCGATACGCTCATCGCCGCGTTCCAGAACGCGCAAAACGATGTGCGCGCGTTTGGAATGGACACCAGCGCGCCTGCCAAGCGCATCAACGCGCAACGCGTCATCGCGGAACGATTCGCGCGCGAGGATGCTGTTTCGCTTGCCACGATCACGAATCGCTATCAAGCCGCGCGCTTTCAAATGAACAAGGCGTACGCAGCAATGAACGACGCGCGCGCGGAGCGCGATCGAATGTTCATTCTGATTGCGGTGGCGCTGGCAACGCTATTCGTGTTGAGTGGCATCGTCATCGGTTGGCGCAACACCCAGCGCGCAGGGACGATGGGCAAATCGTCCACACCGCGCACGGCGTGGGCACTCACAATCGTTGGAATGCTCGTTGTGTTCGTTCTGTTCGCTAGCCCCTTGTTCGCGTTCGCGCCACCTCTGCCCACACCCACCGAAGAGGAAACCGAACGCCAAACTGCTGTTGACCAAGCGACGCGCGTGAGCGATGCGATTGCGCGCGCCTCGGTGCAAGCGTGGGTGTTGGGTCACATCGGCGCGCAGTGGAATGCAACAGACAAGGCGCAAGCCCACAACGCGTACGCCGACGCATTGACCGCCGCGCGTGACAAGCAGACAAACGCATCGGCGTACTGGGGACAACTTCAAGCCCTGCGCGAGAGCGCGGCAACGTGGAACACGGCGACGCAAGACCTTGCCGTGTATCGCGCGGATAAAATCGAAACGGCGGCGCGACAAACCTGGCACTATCGCGCCATCGCTAACGAGTGGCTGGCTGTTGACAAAACCAAAGCCACCGAACTGTTGCAACTTGCACTCAACGCCAATCTCCAATCTCCAATCTCCAATCTCCGCGATCTCGAACTGCGCGCCCTCGCCGTCACCTACGCCAAACTCGATACGAACAAAGCGAACGAACTAATGACCCAAGTGCGCGATCCATTCTTGCGCGCGTGGGGCTGGCGCGAAATGGGGCAATTCGACAAAGCCACCCAAGCCGCGCGCGAGGTGAAATCGCCGTACGAT
>JAOACU010000531.1 GCA_026417715.1 Anaerolineae bacterium
AGATGTGTATAAGAGACAGTCATTAGACTGTTCCACAAAAGCACCTGCACCGGGTAACCGATGATGCGTTGCCCGCGCGCCGCTGTCAAGGCATTGGTGTAATTGTCCACCAAGTACGGACCCGGATTCAAGGGCATTTGCCCACGACCGATGGTCCCGGCATCCCAAGTAGAGCCGATGAAGGCAAAATACACCGGAAAAGCAAAGATGATGACCGCGACGATCAGAATCACGTGGATCGGGAGATTGCGAAATGGTTTGGGAATCATGTGTAATGCACCTTACCTTCCATAAATCGGAATTGCATCCAAACGAGCGCGCTCACAATCGGCATCAAGATTACCGATTGTGCCGCTGAGGACCCCAGATTCAGATTCACATAGCCGTCCATATACACTTTGTACATCAACGTCGTGGTGTAACGTCCTGGACCGCCATGCGTCATCGCGTGAATCACACCAAAGGTATCGAAGAAGGCAAACACGAGGTTGATGGTGATCAAATAAAACGTGGTGGGAGAAATCAAGGGAAAGAGAATTGCGCGGAACAATTTCCATCCCCCGGCGCCATCAATCATCGCGGCTTCTACGACAGCGGTCGGGATGGACTGCAAGCCCGCTAAAAAGAACAAAAAGTTGTGGGCAATCTGTTTCCACGATGAAGCAAGAATGATCAAAAGCAACGCCTGTGTGCCATTCAGTTGATAGTCCCAGTGCAAACCCCAACTATTGAGGGCTTTGCCAAAGAGACCAATGGAGGGATGAAAAATAAAATTCCACAGCACAGCCGCAACGGCGGGCGCTAGGGCGTAGGGCCAGAGCAACAGCGTTTTGTACGTTTGCGCCCCACGAATCTGACGATCGGCTAATACTGCCAAGAACAAGGCAATCGTCATCACAAAGACAGTGACCGCAATCGAAAAGACGACTGTGACCTGAACGGCTTCAAGATAAAGGGGATCGCTCAAAACACTTTTGAAATTGTCCAGCCAGACAAACTGGGTGCGCAAACCAAACGGGTCTTGTTTCAACACCGATTGGTACAACGCTTGGCTGGCGGGCCAGAAGAAAAAAATCAGCGTGATGATCAGTTGCGGCAAGAGCAACAAGTAGGGTAGAAAACGATTGTTGAAAACAACTCGGCGCTGCATCAGACTCCTTACAGGGACAAGCCCGAAGGGTCAGGCGACCCTTCGGGCTTACAGCGTTTCACTATTTGTAGGTCTTTTCAAACGCGCGCAGAACTTCGTTGCCACGTTTGACGGCATTGTCCATCGCTTGCTTGGCGGTCTGTTGTCCTTGGAATGCCTTTTCCCATTCCTCGTAAACGATGATGCGGATTTGCGGCATATCCCCCAAGCGCAAGCCCAGCGAGTTTTCGGTCGGCTTGGTGCGCGTCAACTGCTTGTAGGGCAGATCGGTGCCTGGGTTTTTGTCGTAGAAACCGTCGGCTTTGGTCTTTTCGTAACCGCCATGCGTGATGGGTAGATAGCCGGTCTCTTGATGCCAGCGCGCATCTACTTCAGGACGGCTGATGTACTTGAAGAACTCGGCGATGGCTTTGAATTCTTCCGCCGTACGACCGGGAGCGTTCATTACCCACAAACTTGCGCCACCGATGATCGAGTTGATGGGCGCGCCAGGAACATCGTCATAGTATGGTA
>JAOACU010000532.1 GCA_026417715.1 Anaerolineae bacterium
GCGTGATGTTTGCCAAGCGCGCCGTTTGTACCATCGCTAGCACGCTCGGCAACGTGAATACGCCGTGTTCCATATCCAAAATGAAAAAATCCAAGCCCGCATCTGCCAAAATCATCGGCAGTGCAGGGCTGGCAAACTCGGTAATCATCATTCCGTATACCGATTCGCCACGTTTCAGTTTCGCGCGTACAATGTTTTCTCTCATCGTTACTCCAGGTCTATTTCAAGAAATCTTCGAGTAATCGCGTGTAGGTGGATGCTTCATTCAGATAGGGAAAATGTCCGGCATTTCGTAAGGTGTGAACCTTCGCCGTTGGGTAGGTCGTTTTGAGTTGCGTGCGCAACGTCTCTTCGACTAACGGATCGTTATCGGCTTCGATAATCATAATCGGTATGGTAGGTTTGGGGGCAATGAACGGCTCAATCACACAACGGTATCGCGCGATGATGTGTGCTTTGCTCATACCACCGTAGGTCTGTTCCATCAAGAATGCTAACACCAGTTCCGATTTGCCCGACGTGGGATAGATTGAATTAACGCCGCTTTGCTGAAAGGTCTGCATAATTAACCATTCAGGTAAGAATGGTAGCAAGGTGCCTAGCACGCGATTCCTTTCGGCAATCAGATTGTTGGGCGGAAACGTATTCCCAAACGACGCGCGTTTGATCACCGTTGGGTGATGTGCAACCAGATATTGTGCCAAGTATCCGCCCAAAGATGTACCGACGACATTGACCTGTGTGATACCGTGTTGTTTGAGAATCGCCAAGATGCCTTGACTCAACCCAGCAAGCGAATCTACGGGAGGATAGGTAACCGAAACGATGCGATAGCGATCTTTGAGCGCAAGAATCTGTTGCCACCAAATATCATACGCACCCGTCATTCCGTGAAGAAACAGAATCGTTTCGTTACCAGTGCCCGCGACCAGATATGCCCACTTGACACCATTGACCTCAAGAAATTGCGGCGGATAATTTTGCCGAAAGGCTTGGAGCGAAGCCACTGTTTGCGGCTCAACGCGCTGATAAATTTCGGCAAACGTTTTGCGTGGTGGGGGGATGAGATAGACCACAAGGATGACTAGTCCGACCACGATTAACACTCCAACAAGTATGTGCTTTCGTTTCATACATTTTTTCTCCTATGTAACTCATATCACGCGGGCTAGAACTTTTGTCGCGCAATGTAGACAAATTTACCAATTGTCCTACAACCGTGTAACATCCGCTTGTAATTCACCTTACACAGAGACTCGAAGTCTTGCCACGAAACGTAGGACAAGTTGGCAAACTTGTCTACAACGGCATAACATCAGCAGTGTAATTCCGAACCAATTCTATCCTGTGTCATTCACTATGCCTTAACGCGCGCAACCGCTTCATCACATCGTTCGCGCCGCGTCCAAAGTATTCGTGTAGGCGCCGATACTCGGCGTACAGTTTTTGATACGTCGCGTGATGTGCGGCGTTCGGTTTGTGCGTGACGAGTTTAGCGGGAAACATTCGCCGCGCGGCTCCGGCCACCGAACCGGAACCACCCGCGTCACGACCCGCCGCGTACGCGCCGAGCATCGCCGCGCCGAGCGCGCTGGTATAGCCCGACCCGGCTTCGACCAACTCGCGCCCAGTGACATCAGCGTAGATTTGCAAAAGCAACTTGTTGCGCTCGGCTAATCCACCGCACGCAACAAGTTCTTTCACTGTAACAC
>JAOACU010000533.1 GCA_026417715.1 Anaerolineae bacterium
GTCATAGCCCTCTCCGTGTTCGAGGTTTCAGGTTTCAAGTTTCAGGTTCAAGGTTAACCTGAAACCTGAAACTTGAAACTAATGCGCTTCTCCCGCCTCAACTTTTTTCTGATACGCCACTGCGTCCAAAAGTTTATCGAGTTCGGCGGGATTGCTTGGTTTGATTTTGACAAACCAGCCCTCACCAAAAGCATCCTTGTTCACTAATTCGGGTTGATTGGCTAAAGCATCATTGATAGCGACGATGGTGCCGCTCACAGGTGCATACACATCACTTGCCGCTTTGACCGATTCGATGGCGCCAAAACTTTTACCGGCTTCCACCTCTTTGCCTGGGTTGGGCAATTCGACAAAGACAACATCACCGAGTTGATGTTGCGCGTAATCGGAGATACCAACGACAACAACATCGCCTTCGAGTCGCGCCCACTCGTGCGTCTCGGTGTACTTGCAATCAGGTTTGTAAACGACAGGTTGATCAGACATTTTGCCTCCTATTTTTGATTTTTGATTTGCGATTTGCGATTTGCGATTGACCCAATCGGCAATCGAAAATCGCCAATGACTATTTGCCGCGCGCGCGATTCGGATAGAACGGCGTTTTAATCACGCGCGCTTTGAGCGCGTTGCCGCGAATCATCACCTCGAATTCAGTGCCGATGGCACTCAGCGCTGGTGGCACAAATCCTAAACCGATATTTTTCTGTAGCGTTGGCGAAAACATTCCCGTGGTGACTACGCCAATCGGCTGACCATCTTTGACGATGGTATAGCCACTACGCGCGATGCCGCGATCAACCATCTCAAAGCCGACGAGTTTTTTCTTCACCCCTTCGAGTTTCTGCTTGAGCAACGCATCGCGCCCGATGAACATCTTGTCCAACGCGCACGCCCAACCCAGACCGGCTTCGAGTGGCGTGGTGTACGCGTCGAGTTCGTGACCGTAGAGCGGCATCTTGGCTTCAAAGCGCAACGAGTCGCGCGCGCCCAAGCCAATCGGTNTGACGCCCAGTTCCTTGCCCATCGCGAGAATCGCGTCCCACACCTCTTTGCCGTACTGAATCGGGATGAACAACTCAAAGCCATCTTCGCCGGTGTAACCCGTGCGCGCGAACAAACCGCGCGCGCGCTGAATGCGAAACTCGCGCGCATAGTGATACTTGAGTCCGCGCGTGTCAAACCATTCCAACTTTTGCAAGACCTCTTCGGCGCGCGGTCCTTGTAGCGCAAGCATACAAAACTGATCCGACACATCGGCGAGTTCGACTCGAAAACCGCCGCGATGCGCATTCAACCACGTCCAATCTTTGTCACGATTCGACGCGTTGACGACGAGAAGGTACTTGAACGTGCTCTTGGTCTTGCCGGGCAATTTGTACACGAACGTATCGTCAATCACACCGCCATCCGCGTAACAGAGAATCGCATAGCCGGCTTGATACACGTCGAGTTGGAACACATCGGCAGTGAGAAGATGTTGCAAGAATGCAAGCGCGTCCTTGCCCGTCACCTCGAATTGTCCCATATGGTCAATGTCGAACACGCCGGCGGCGTTGCGAACCGTGTGGTGCTCATCGAGAATGCCACTGTATTGCACCGGCATTTCCCAGCCACCAAACTCGACCATTCGCGCGCCGAGCGCGAGGTGCGTGTGCAGGTAGACCTGCGCGCGCTGGGCATTCCCGATAGCGCGGTGCGGTCAGTAGAGGAAC
>JAOACU010000534.1 GCA_026417715.1 Anaerolineae bacterium
AGATGTGTATAAGAGACAGACGCTGGACGATGTGCGTCGCGCGCGCCAAGCATACTATCAGCAACCCGCGCGCTCCGTACTCGATGTGCTCACCGACGCGCGCTATCCGCACGTCGTCATTCTCGGCGATCCAGGGTCGGGCAAGTCCACGCTGGCGCGCTATGTCGCGCTATCGCTGATTGATTCTACCACCAGCGACGCGCGCTTGCAAAAAACGTTCGCGGGCTATTTGCCACTCCTCATCGAACTACGAATGTTCGTGGGCTTGTGCGCGGAAAACAAATGCGAATCGTTTCTTGAATTCCTCGACCATCTGGGCAAGACGGAAGGGTGGGGCTTGACGCGCGACGCGCTGCATCGTTACCTCAAGGACGATGGACGCGCGCTCGTTCTCTTTGATGGCTTGGACGAAATTTTCGATCCTGAACAGCGCGAACGCGTCACGCGCCAAATCGTCGGCTGGACGAACGATTATCCCAAGACGCGCGTCATCGTCACGAGTCGCGTCATCGGCTATCGGCGCAAGATTTTGACCGATGCGGGATTTGCGCATTTCACGTTGCAAGATTTAGACAAACCGCAAGTCGAAACGTTTGTGAATCGTTGGTACGACTTGGCGCTACCTGATCGTCCCGAAGCGCGCACGCGGCGTGAACGCGTCCTGAAAGCATTCGAAGAATCTGCGTCCATTCGTCAACTGGCGGGCAATCCGATGCTCCTCACGATTATGGCGATTATCGGCAAGCATCAAGAACTGCCGCGCGAACGCTGGAAACTGTACGACCACGCCGCGAGTGTGCTGATTTACCAGTGGGACGTGAACAGACACCTGCGCGATGCGCGCATCCAAGCCGATTTCATCGGTGAAGAGGACAAGAAGGAACTATTGCGACGCTTGGCATACCAAATGCAAGGCGGTGACGTACGACCTCAAACCTTAAACGCGAAACTCAAAACTTTAAACCTGAAACCTGAAACTTTAAACCTCAAACCTGAAACCTCCAGTTTCGCAGGGAATTACATCCACCGCGACGAACTCCAAGCCGTGTTCGAGGGTTACCTAAGAGAACGGTACGCCCAACCGCCCGACCGCGCCAAAGTGATTGCAGAAACGATGATTCAGCAATTCCGCGAACGCAACTTTATCCTTGCGTTCTACGGTGCCAATCTCTATGGGTTTGTTCACCGCGCATTCTTGGAATACTTTTGCGCGTCCGCGTTCGTGCACAAATTCGAGAAAACGAAAGAACTAACCATTGAGCAACTCAAAACGGAGGTGTACGGGGCACGCTGGCACGACCCACAATGGCACGAGGTCTTGCGCTTGATTTGCGGCATAGTGGACGAACGCTGGGCGGGCGAAATCATCATGTTCCTCATACAAGCAAATCCCGATTGGCAGAAGAAGAAACAACTGCCTTGGCACATTGCGCTTGCCCTCCACTGCTTGAGCGAAGTCCGCAACCCTAGCGCTATCCCCAATGCGGTGAGTGCTGTGCTCGAGTCGCTGTTCTCGCTCTTTGAGTTTGAAACGTCAACATACCTTCCTACAGAACACTCCAAATTTATACAGGAGCAGATCGATACGGGCATTGCCACGCTGAGTACCTTACCTACCGAAGAAAAACTTGAAGCATTACTTGAACAATTTCGGCCAGGTGCTTTAACACTGAGGTATGCCACTT
>JAOACU010000535.1 GCA_026417715.1 Anaerolineae bacterium
AGGACGCGATGACGGAGGACGGAGGACGAAGGACGGAGGACGGAGGACGAAGGTCTGAAACCTGAAACTTGAAACCTGAAACCTGAAACGTGAAACGTGAGATGTGAAACGTGAGACGTGAGATGAGGAACGCGCTGGCGATAAGGAGTATGACACCCAGCAGGAACGCCCACACGCGAAAGTCAAGACGGAGCACGTAACCAACTGCAAGGAGCATCGTCCAGAGCGGCGAAGTGGAACCCGCGCTGGGTTGGCTGGGGAAGAATGCAAACTCGCCGCGCGTGGCAAGGTTACGCGCATAGACTTGATGAATCCATGCATCGTCCAATGGAAAACCAATAACGCCGCGCGCGGAAGAAAATATCAAGTAAACACTCGCACTCACCAACGCCGCAAGAATCAACCACACGTCGCGTCGGCTCATCGTTTTCTTCCCACCGAGGCAAATACAAACTGCGCGGCGTACACGAGCGCAAGTGTGACAAGCGCGGAAGCAATCGCCAAGCCGATTTGCGTGTACAGCGATTGACGCGCGGGAAGCAAAATGTCGTCGTCGCTCTCGTACGCGATGACAGTCCAAGGATTCGTGATGATACGACGCGTCGCCGCGTGAATCGCGCGCCCGTTCGCATCACGGTACACGAGTTGCGCCGCACCACCGCGCCGCACGGCGTTGGCGAGTTCAGCAAGATTCGTCGCGCGAATCTCGGTGATGTCACCGTAGCGTTTTTCCGCGAGCGGTTGCGCGGCAAGATCGGCGGGCACGGGCGCAAGCGCGACAAAGAGTTGCGTGTACGAACGATCCATCAACCGCACCCCGAGTTCGTCCACGACCATCAAATCGTACGGCGCGGCAAGCGCGTTCCACATCTCTTGCGCGTCGACGCGTAGGATGAGCGCGCCCGCAATGTCGCCCGCGTTGTCGAGAATCGGCGCGCTGTAGAATTGGACAATGGCAGTACCTTCACGCGCGGGCGCAGACGCGTACAAGTGTCCGCGCAACGCCTCACGCACAAAGGCGCGCGCGCGCCAATTCGCCAACATCGCATCGTCCGTCGTCATTATGACGATACCGTTCTTGTCCACGATTGTTGCCGCGCGCACATTCGGATCGGCGTGGACGATTGCGGCAAGTTCGACGCGCGCGATTGCCGCGCGCGCATTGCGATTCGCATCGTCCGACGCGGCGAACGCGCGCAAAGACGGCAACGCGGCAAAGGTGAAGGTCTGAATCATTCGTTGTTGCAACGTGCGATCGAGCGCGTGGGCGAAGAATTGCGCGCGCGTCGCAAGTTCGCGGTCAGCATCGGCAAGCGCGCGGTCACGCGCGAGAATACCTGCCGCGAAAAACATCGCGGCAAAAATCGCTAACGCGAAAATAGCCAAGATAATCCAATGCTTCATTGTCTTCTTCCTGATTCACCGCACACGTTGGTAAATCTGGTAATGTCCTTTTGTCAGAATTAGGCGGAACAGCGTTGGCGTGAGCACCGCATCGTAAACATGCCACCCCGCGCTAAATTCCCCGACAATCAAATAATCAGGATCCGCTTTCATCGGATCATAAGCAATCTGAATGGATGGATCAAGTGTTCGGCGAATCAAATCCACATGGGTCTGATCGGGTGGATAGTGATAACGACGATTTAAGAAAAAGAACAACTCTACGTCGTACGTTTCAATCAACGCGTTGCTGGGAGT
>JAOACU010000536.1 GCA_026417715.1 Anaerolineae bacterium
AATGTCCGCGCCCGCGCCGCGATGGACGGTGATGCGTAAGGCGTAATCCGTTCCCAGAATTTTCTCGCCCAAGTAACCGCGCGCTTCGGCTTCCGCGATGGCGCGCTCCAAGCATTGCGCCGCGTACGGAAATTCGCCGCGAATGTAGATGAACGCGTGATGACACTGAATCGCGTACGATGCAATCGCAATTCCTTCGATGAACTGATGCGGATTGCGTTCCATAATTTGGCGATCTTTGAACGTGCCCGGTTCCGATTCGTCCGCGTTTGCGACGAGATAGCGCGGGAAAACACCTTTGGGCAAAAAACTCCACTTGACGCCAGCGGGAAAGCCCGCGCCACCGCGCCCGCGCAAACCCGATACCTTGACCGCTTCGATCACTTCATCGGGCGTCATTTCTTTCAACGCTTTGCGCAGCGCGCTGTAGCCACCATGCTTTTCGTAAACCGCAATATCGGCAATGTCAGGAATATCGAGATCACGTAAAATCAAATGTTCCATATCGTCCTCAACGTTTACGAGTATAAAGCGCAATGCGTCGTTCGGCAAGTTTCACATAGTCGGGATTGGTTTCATAGCCCACATACTTGCGTCCTGCTTTCAGCGCGGCAATCGCGGTCGTGCCACTACCGATGAACGGATCGAGCACAATGTCACCTTTGAACGTGTAGAGTTGAATCAAGCGATACGGCAACTCGATGGGAAACGGCGCAGGATGCCCCACCTTTTTTGCCGATTCGGGATTCATCGTCCAGACCGATTTCGTCCACTGCAGAAATTGTTTTTTCGTGATCGTATCCGCCTTGTCACCTTTGTCACGATTGAACGATCCTTTGGAGAAAACCAAAATGTACTCGTGCACATCGCGCAAGACCGGATTCGATGCCGATTGCCAACTGCCCCACGCCATCGAAACGCCGGCGCCCGCGCGTTTGTGCCAAATGATTTCGCCGCGCATCTGAAAACCAATGTCGAGCATCAACCGCGAGATGTAATCCGAAAGTGGGATGTACGGCTTGCGTCCGACATTCGCCACATTCACGCACGCGCGCCCACCATCCACCAACACTCGATACGTTTCCGCAAACACTTTGCGGAGCAACGCCAAGTATTCATCGAGCGACAAATCGGCATCGTACTCTTTGGTCACGTTGTACGGTGGCGATGTGACCATCAAGTGCAACGAGTTATCGGGCAGTTCTTGCATTTGTTCCGAACTACCCAAGATGATGCGATTCTCGAACTCGGCAGGAAATGCGTTATCGGGTTGCGGCGTGTATTCCGCGCGCGTGGACAATTCCGCGTACAAACGCGAACGATAGTACGCCGACGAATCGTGACTGACGCGCGCGGTCGTGCCGAATGTGCTGGTTTTGGATCCTTTGCGCATTTGTGTTTCGTGAATTGACGGGCGCCGTAGTAGCGGTTGAGAGATTCTTCGCTGTGCTCAGAATGACATTTTTCCAATTCGCGGCTGTCCCGAAATCGCCATTCCGAATTCACCTTATCGGTATTTCGCCAGTACCTCCTGCACCGCCTTGGGGTCATAAAATTCCTTCACCAACTCTTCCGCCGAGATCACATCAAACGTGCCGCGCGGAACATACGCGAGATAGCGCATCCCTTCAGGCGTAGCATTAAAGCGACTGTCGGGCAAGAGCGCGAGTGTTGCGCTAGGACCAAACGCATACAGGTAG
>JAOACU010000537.1 GCA_026417715.1 Anaerolineae bacterium
GATGAATCCCAAACCAAACGCCGCGCCGACCAACCCCAAACCTTTGGCGCGATTCTTTTCGTCGGTTACGTCTGTAATGTACGCCTGCGCGACTGAGATATTGCCACCCGTGAGACCATCAATCACGCGGCTGAGGAACAACATCCACAGCGCGCCCGCAAAACCCAACAGCACAAAGCCGATAAACGTACCAAAGATGCTGATGAGCAACACAGGACGCCGCCCCGCGCGATCCGACCAGCGTCCCAAGAGTGGCGCACCAATCAGTTGCGCGACGGCGTACGATGCGACAAGCAAACCCGTGACGAACGCGTCCGCGCCGAACGTTTCGGCATAGTACGGCAAGAGGGGCAAAATCAAACTAAACCCTAACAAGTCCACAAACACAATCAGAAAAATTATCGTGAGACGTTTGTTGTTCATTCCTTCCCCAAATCAAATTGAATTTTCTCCGCGCGTTTTGCAATCGCGTCAATCATTCCAGAAAACACGACTCCGTGAATCGGATACAACGCATACCAATACAGCAAACCGAGCAAGCCCTTGGGAATGAAGAATGCGGTTTGTGCGAGCCGCGTTGTGCCATCACCATTCGGTTCGATGCGAAACTCCAACCACGCGGGACCTGGCGATTTCATTTCCGCGCGCAACAGCAATCGCCGATTCGGTTCGATTTTTTCGACGCGCCAAAAATCAAGCGCATCGCCGACGTGCAGTTCGTCGGGATGACGCCGTCCGCGCCGCAAACCCACGCCACCGACCAAGCGATCGAGCGCGCCGCGCAAATGCCACAACCAATCGGCGTAGAGCCAACCGCGCGCGCCGCCCAACCCTGTGACCACGCGAAACACCGCTTGGGGATTCGCTTTGACGACGCGTTGCCGCGCTTCGGCGATGATCCCTTCGCGATAAACGAATTTCGGTGGCGGCGCGTCACCCTTGCTACTCAAGAGCGCATCGCTCCACGACGTTTCCACCTGACTGGCATCGAGTTGCGCGAGCGCTTCTTGCAAGGCGTGTTCGTAATCGAGTGGACGAATATCGGGAAAAAGTTCGCGCGCCGTGTTGTCGCGCACGATCACTTCGTTGCGTAATCCTTCGATGAGCGGATGCGCGATGTTCGCCGAAATCGGTGTCATCCAATGCACCCAATACGCCGAGAGGCGCGGCGTCAACACAGGCACGGGAATCAACACACGCCGCAAGCCGCGCGCCCGCGCGTAACCGAGCATCATACTCGCGTACGTCTGCACATCCGCACCGCCAATTTCGATGATGCGATTCGCGCTGGAGGGCACGCGCAGCGCGGCGATCAAGTACGCCAACACATCGCGAATCGCAATCGGTTGCGCGCGCACATACACCCAGCGCGGACAAATCATCACAGGCACGCGCTCGGTCATCGCGCGAATGATCTCGAACGATACACTCCCCGACCCGACGATAATCGCCGCGCGAAATTCGGTGACAGGCACACCCGATTCGCGCAACGCGTCGCCTGTGGCGTGGCGCGAACGCAAATGCGTGGAAAGTTTTTCGTTAGGGTCGCCCAAGCCACCCAAGTAGATGATGCGTTGCACATTCGCCGCACGCGCGGCGCGACCAAAATTGCGCGCCGCCGTCACATCGCGTTCGTGAAATTCGGTGAACCCGCTCATACTGTGCACGAGATAGTAGGCGACATCCACACCTTGT
>JAOACU010000538.1 GCA_026417715.1 Anaerolineae bacterium
GGGCGGCGGCGCGCGTCGGACCTGAGTACGCGCCACTGATCGCGGCAACGACCTTGTCCGATTCGATCAACTTGCGCGCGACCGATGCGGCTTGATCAGGTTTGCCTGCATCGTCATAGTTGATCAGTTCCAACTTGCGACCATTGACGCCGCCCGCGTCGTTGATGAACTTGACCGCAAGTTTCGCGGCGTTGAACGCGGATTGACCATCGGCGGCAGTGGGACCTGTCAATGGTGAGAAGAAACCGATTTTGATCGGTTCGGCGGGTGCGGCAGCGGCGCCGTACGTCTTTGCCAGGTATTCGATCAAGACGGCTTTTTCAGCATCGTTCAACTTGGCGCCCTTGCTGATCATCCGATCAACAGTGGCAGTCCATTGGTCTTTGTTCTTTGCCGCGCTCCTGACGCGATCAAGGTTGTGGCAACTGGCACAACGTTCTTGGAGCAACGCCGCGCCATCGAGAGTTGCGGGCGGTTTGGTAGGCTCGGGTGCTTTGGTCGGTTGTGGCGCTGCAGTCGCAGTCGGTTGCACCGGCGCCTTGGTCGGTTCGGGTGCTTTGGTCGGCGGCACAGGCGTAGGTGTGGGCGCTGGCGCGCAACTGATGACGAGTGCCGCGATTAGAACAAAGAGCGCGAGAAGGGTAAGTTTTTTCATTTCTCCTCCTGTTGAATTGCGAGTGACAAGTTGCGAGTTAGGAATGGCGAGTGGCGAGTGGCGAATTGCGATTCACGCATCACGTTTCACGTTTTAAGGTTTTACCTTTTAACGTTCCACGTTTTGCGTTTCACGCTTTACATCCCCCCTTTCACAATCCCGCCGAAAAATCCACTTCGGCGCGGAAATGATATTCATCACCCCGATAGAGCGCACGATACCACACCGCAGGACGATCACCAGTGGTGTAGGTCAAACGATCCACAAAGAAAGCGGGTGTACCGGGTGGTGCATCGAGCAACTTGGCTTCCGCGCGCGTGAGTAGATGCACTTCGATCGTGTGCACAGCGCGCGTCATCGGAACGTTGTAGCGACGTGTCAACAGTTCGTGGATGGATTCTTTTTCGAGATCGTGTTCCAACAGTTGCGGGCAAAGGCGTTGCGCGAGATAGCGCGTTTCGTACAGAATCGGCTTGTCGTTGGCGAGCCGCAAGCGTTCGATGTGAATGACCGGCGTGCGCGGTTTGAGGCGGAGGTGTTTTTGCACGTCGGGTGGAGCGGGAATCACGCGGCATTTCAGGACGCGCGTACGCGGTGTGATACCTTGACGACGCATCTCTTCGTCGAAACTCGCCAGCGTAAAGTGCGGCGAGGTGGCGCCGTTGCTACAAACGAATGTGCCGCGCCCGGCTTCGCGCGTGATCAGCCCTTCGCGCGTGAGTGCGTCGAGGGCTTGGCGCACCGTGCCGCGACTCACACCATAGCGCGCGCAGAGTTGTTCTTCGGTGGGGACTTGGGTACCGGGCTGGAGATCACCCCGGCGAATCATCGCGCGCAAAATTTCTGCTAGTTGGTGATGTTTGGGAATGGGACCGCGCCTGAGGATCGCCATTGAGCGTTCTTCCCGCGTTGGAATTGTCTAATTGTATAGACAATTCTATTATAGCGCGTCGGGAGACAGGTGTCAAATTTGGGGGGGGGCTACACAAGTAATGCTGGTAAGGCACTCTCACGCTGAGCGTAGCGAAGCGTATCGCA
>JAOACU010000539.1 GCA_026417715.1 Anaerolineae bacterium
AGCATCGCGGCTTTGATTGCATTCGCGATCTCTGGAAACACTGTCTTGGATGAATACACACCCAATCGAATACGAGAACGCGCTTGCGAGATAGCATCGTGGAATGCCTGGCGTGATTCAACTCTTCCTGCCCACCCCACTCGTTCAATCAGATCAGACTCTCGTCGTTTGCGGAAGTTGTTTACCGTCTCAGTCATATCTGTATCCACAGCACTGTTAAAAGCTTTAAGGAATGCTTGTTCCCATGGTTCTGTTGCTTGAATAAAGTATTCCTGTTGGCTTGGGATCGTTGATAGCAATCCTCTTTTCAACAAATCATCTACCGCAGATACAATAGTGGGTTTATTTATGATGTGATATTCCAAAGCCGCGATAAATTCGTCCCTTGATAAACAGTAGCGACGACATACTGCTACCGATAGAACTCGCGCAGAAACATCTCCCAGTCCTTTTGTCTGCAGATATGCAGCAAATTTAGATTCATCAGGGTGCAGTCCTAAACTCATAGCGCCTCCTTCACGATCGGTAACAATTGGTCTAATCTCTCAATGATATAGTCAGGTTGAACATTAGGCGGTATTGTATCGCGACGGTCAACAAACTGTGTGGTGAGTGCGCTTTGCATTCCCGCTCTTTTTGCACCCAACACCTCCCAATCACCGCGATCACCTACGACGAGAATTTCTGCTGGCTCTAAGAGCCATTTTTCTTTTGCCAACAGAAATATTCGAGGGTCTGGTTTTAGGACTCCCACTTCTTGAGAAATTAGAATTGGATCAAAGAATTCGATAATTCCTAACAATGTTAATTGTTCTCGTTGTTCTTGGGATGTTCCGTTAGAAACAATGCCTAGTCTAATACCGTGATTGCGCAAATTTGTCATTATATCAACCAACTGAGAATCGTAACGAAGTTTTGAGCGCAGTTTGGTACGATAGATTTTCAAAAACGTTTCCGAAAAAGAGCGTGAGAGCAACGCGAATGCGCGTTCTACGATAAGCGGATCGGAGTAAAGATGGTTGACGTTTAATTCTAGATCTAAAGAAGGATCGCTATCCGCCTCTTGATAAGATTGAAGAAACGCATTGGAGTCAATAACCCAACTCTTCGCAGGCAAATCGCGCACTGTTTCTAACAAGACTGTCTGTTGCAGTAGAGTTGCGCCTACGAGTGTGTCGCCAATATCAAACAAAATACCACGAATAGCCATCTCTTTCTGTTTCTCCTTGGTGCTGTTTTGATTCGTCTTTGTAGACGTTGCTACAGATTTATGGTATGTACCTGTCTTTGTAAAAACGACGGTTCACATCCATCAAGCATATTTTAACATATCCCAAATACTTACACAACAAACAGCATCGTGTGTCTGTAAACAGTCCGCTTGTGCAATTCTTTCGCAGGTTCGGTGGGGATGTGTTCGGTTGCCCACACTTGGCAATGCGGCTGCGGATTGCTTGCGCCCATCAGCGCGCCTTTGTTCTCGAACACTTGGACGTAATTCACAAAATCGAACGCGCCAAGTTCCCGGGTTTGTTCGCGCCACACATCCACCACACGACGAATGTCCGGCAAATCCATTTGTGGCAATGTGAGATCGTGGCGCGGCGAAAAACAAATCACACGCCAGACGCCGCGTTCGGGTGTTAAAGCAAAGAGCGGAGATTGCTCCGCCGCTTCGC
>JAOACU010000540.1 GCA_026417715.1 Anaerolineae bacterium
AGTAATCTGTTCGCAAGAATCGCGGCTTCATCCACTGTCCAAAAGTAGTATCCACCGATAAAGTTCTTGATGGTAATAATGCTTTTATCCCCGCTGACGCNTTCTTGCTCGTGTCGCGTGGCTTGCTCGCGCATACGTGCAGATTGTGCTTGTGTTCGAGAATAGGCACGATAACTCGCGATATCTTCCTCGATTGTCCGAATACGTTCATCCAGTCCTTCAGGCGAATGCAGGCGCACTCCTGTAAGTTCCGATATTCTTTCATAACTCCGCTTGGCTAGTTCGGCTACGTGCCCGAGTTGCTCCTGCATTTCCTGCATATTCCAATGCACCGCATCTGACTGGTTGAATTCGGCAAAAGTCCTGAGCCGATCAAGGAGATAGTCGTAATCGAATTCCTGTCGCGTAATCTTGTTTGGATTACGCGGAGATTTCCTCGCTGTTTTGTAAAATGCAGGAATGACATAGACCTTGAGCAAACTCATCAAGGATACAGTATCCCACTGCAAGAAATCCCTATCGCCTTCGATACCTTCATCTTTGACAAAGGGGATAATCGTAATACGATTGTCCACATTCAACGTATCATAGACGCGTCCGTAGGGATACGTTCGCGTGCGCTTGGGACTCGTCCAATAACTGATGGCGAATGATTCTTGCTCACTATATTTCAAAAGAAATCGTCCGCGTCTAAATGCTTTGCCTGTTCTGAAATCATCAATCTCAAAAATCGGGAGCGGATCACACATTTGCGGACGATAAGAAATCTTCTCGATTTCGGCAAGAATATCCATTTTCACCTCAAAACATTTTACTTTGCGCGACAAAAGCGCGAAGGCGTTTTAAGGCATAGTCCGCATATTCTTTCACAATCTCGATGCTCACGTGGCGCCGTCCGAGTTTTTCGCAAGCCAAGGCGGTCTGCCCACTCCCAGCAAAAATATCAATCACTGTATCGCCTCGATACGAATAAAGTGAGATCACACGCTCGGCTAGTTCTAACGGGAATGGTGCAGGATGCAGATTTTCTTGTGGGGAAAGCGGGCGAATTTTCCAAACATTCTTGCTCATTTCGCCTTGAAAATTGGATAAATCAAGCCGATTGCGTTCTTTCTCTGCCTCAGTGCGATACCAATAGATGTTTTCGCGATCCTTACGTGTAGCAGGTTTTTGGAAAACAAAAATGTACTCTGAAACCAGACTTGGATAATAATACCCTGGATAAGGATGTTGCAAGAGCACACCCGAACGCCGATCACGCGCGATGGTTTTTTCCCAAATAATGTCTTCTTTGAATTTCCAACCGATTTGTTCCATCCATCCAACAAAATGAAAAGGTAAAGCCACGCGTTCGCCGTTCCATCCAACAGGTGAGATGTTCACAATGTTGTACCCACCTGGCTTGACCACGCGTAATAATGCCGCAAAACGATCGGTCAGAAAACGGCGATACTCATCGTAAGAGATGTTTTCGCGTTTCCAGTAATCTACGCGCCCTTTGATTTTTTCAACGTGCTGTGAATAATTGATGGCATTAAGATACGGTGGGGAGGTGAAAGCAAGCACAAATTCGTCGGCTGGAAGATTGTTCAACACATCGAGACAATCTCCTTGAAAGAACGTGCCATGTCCAATTGGAAATTCTAGGTAACTTGTATGGGATAATACCGTATACGCT
>JAOACU010000054.1 GCA_026417715.1 Anaerolineae bacterium
TCCGCCACATCAATCTATTGACGACTTGGCGGAGACGTTGGATGCAAGCAAGGCATCCATCAGTACAATGACTCGCTTGTTGGTTCAAATGGATTTGCTGGAACGCGTGGGCTTGCCCGGCGAGCGTCGCGATTATTTTCGCATCAAGCCCGGTGCCTGGGCGGAACTGATGCGCGAGACGATGGAAGAAATCTTACTAGCGCGGCGATTGACAGAACGGGGGTTGGAACTTTTGGAAGGCAAGCCCGCCGAACTCAAGCAACGTTTGAAAGAAGCCCGCGCAATGTACGCGTTCTTCGAGGAAGAGTTTCCCACCTTGCTGGAACGCTGGGAGCGCGAGTGGAAGAAAACACAACGCTGATTCAGGCGTCGAAATGATTTTCAAAAATTTATGGCGGCGCAAAACGCGCACGCTGTTGACCATCTTGGGTGTTGCCATCGGCGTCGCGGCGGTGGTCGCGCTGGGCGCGATGGCGGAAGGGTTCATCAACGCCTACACCACCATTCTCACTTCGTCGGGTGCGGATGTCATCGTCACACAAAGCGATGCCGCAGACATCATCTTATCGGCGGTGGATGAAACCGTTGCGCCACAACTGGCAGTGATTCCCGGCGTCAAGCAAGTTTCGGGTGTGGTCGTCAGTATGATTACCACACCCGAAGTGCCGTACTTTGTCGTCTTTGGTCTAGAGCCGAATACTTTTGGGATGGCACATTACAAAATTGTCGAAGGGCAACCGCTCGCGCGCGAACGTCAGACGCTCATCGGTAAAACCGCCGCGCGGATTTTCAAGAAACGCGTGGGTGATTATTTTCGGATTCAGGAGGTCGCGTTTCGCATCGTTGGAGTGTACGAGACCGGGCAAGGCGTCGAAGATATGGGCGCGGTGATTTCGCTCAAAGACGCGCAGGAGATTTTCAAGAAACCGCGCCAAGTGACCTACTATCAAATCAAAACCACGCGCCCCGAAATGACCGAAACCGCCATCAAGGAAATCGAGCGACGCTTTCCGAAACTTGCCGCGTCGCGCTCGGCGAATTTTATGGACGAGCAAACCGAAACGACTCTCTTGCGCGCGATGGGTTGGTTCATCGGCATTCTGGCGGTGATTGGCGGCGGCTTGGGAATGATGAACACGATGCTGATGAGCGTGTTCGAGCGGACGCGCGAAATCGGCGTGTTGCGCGCGCTCGGCTGGCGACGCGGACGCGTCCTGCAAATGATTTTGGGTGAAGCGTTGTTGCTTTGTTTCGTGGGCGGTGTCGTCGGCGCGATCATCGGCGCGGTGTTGGTCCTCGCGCTCAATCAATTGCCCGCGCTTGTGGGAATGTTCGATAACGCGCTATCGCCCGCGCTCTTTGCGCAAGGGATGATTATCGCGTTGCTCTTGGGTGTGGCGGGTGGATTGTATCCCGCATGGCGCGCCGCGCAGTTGCAACCAGTGGAGGCAATGCGATACGAAGGTGCGAGTCAAAACGCAAAAGTGCAAAATCCCCAATCTCCAATCTCGAATCTCGGAGGACTTGCCATCCGCAACCTGTTGCGCCAACGCACGCGCACGTTGTTAGCGATGCTGGCGATCGGCGTGGGAGTGGGCTTGGTATTTTTGTTCAACGGTATCGCAGAGGGATTTGTGGAACAGATGGGCGCGTTGGGAAGTGCGAGTGGCGATTTGACGATCGCCGAAGCCAAAGCATCCGATCTGTCGCTTGCCGCGATTGACGACAAAGTGGGCAAGTGGACGGCAACGTTGCCAGCGGTGCAGCAAGTTTCGGGGATGTTGTTTGGGATTACGTCGGTGGCAGGCACGCCGTACTTTTTCGTGATTGGGATTGAGCCGACGAGTTACGCGATGCGGCATTACGCCATCACCGAAGGCGAACGCTTGCGCTCGCCGCGCGAAATCCTTCTGGGCAAAATCGCCGCGAAGAATCTCAAGAAAAAAGTGGGCGATACGCTCACGCTGGCGGGTAGTTCGTATCGCATCGTTGGTATTTACGAGACAGGTACGAGTTACGAGGATGCAGGTGGGGTGATTAGTCTTGCCGAGGCACAGCGTTTGTTCAAGAAACCGAATCAGGTGAGTTTTTACTTTGTGAAACTCAAAGACCCTAGCCAAGCCGAAGCAGTCAAACAAGCGATCGAAGCGCGCTGGTCGCAGGTGAGTGTTTCGCGCTCGACCGAATTCATCAACAAGACGAACGATATGCAATCGTTTCGCGCGATGGCAAACGCGCTCTCGTTCCTTTCGATTTTCGTGGGTGGCGTTGGAATTATGAATGCGATGCTGATGAGTGTGTACGAGCGCACGCGCGAAATCGGCACGCTGCGCGCGTTGGGATGGCGCCGCCGACGCGTGGTCGGAATGATTCTGCGCGAAGCATTGGCACTCGGTCTTGCCGGTGGCATCACCGGAATTTTATGTGGGATGGGTCTAGCCGCGCTCTTGGCACAAGAACCGACGATGGGTGCGTATCTGAAACCCGCTTACACCTTGCCTGTGTTTCTCCAAGCGATTGTCGTCGCTTTGGTGTTAGGCAGCATCGGCGCACTGTATCCCGCGTGGCGCGCGGCGAACCTCTCGCCGATTGAAGCGTTGCGGTATGAATAGTGCGTATTGCGTATTTCGTATTTCGTGATACGTAATACGCAATACGCAACACGAAATACGATGAGGCAACTATGAATGCGCGCAACATCATTATCGCGATTTTAATCATCATCGGGTTGGGCATTGCATTTTTGACGTTGGGTGGCGGTAGCACGATGCTTGTGCCCAAGCCCACACCCACGCTGAATCCTGCGTTGCAGGATTTGGAAAACATTGTCAACGCGTCGGGAACATTGGTACCCGCGCAACGCGCGAGTATTGCCTTTGCAGGTGCGGTGCCCGCGCGCGTTCAGCGCGTTGCGGTCAAACCAGGAGATACGGTCAAAGCCGGCGATGTGTTGATTCAACTCGATGTGGCGGAGGAACAAGCGGCGGTCAATGCCGCGCGCGCGACTCTCGCGCAATTGCGCGCCGGCGCGACCAAAGAAGAAATCGCTGTCGCGCAAGCGAATCTGGACGCGGCGAAGGCGCAACTTGCCAAAGTGCGCGCGGGTGCCACCCCCGAAGAGTTAGCCATCGCGCGCGCGAACTTGGAACGCGCCGCCGCTGTGTTGCGCGATGCCCAATCGCAGTACGATCGCATCAAGGACGACCCGCAGCGCGGTATGTATCCGCAGAGTCAAGCGTTGCATCTGGCAACGCAAGAGTATCGCATTGCCGAAGCGCGCTATCAGCAACTCGTCAAAGGTCCGACGCCCGAAGACATCCGCATCGCCGAAGCGAATGTGGCGATTGCTCAGGCAAATCTGGATCGCATCAAAGCCGCCGCGCGTCCTGAAGAAATCGCCGTCGCGCAAGCCAAACTCGATCAAGCGCAAAGTGCACTGGCGCTCAAGACGCTCACCGCACCGTTTGCTGGCACCGTTGCGGCGGTGAACGTGAAAGAAGGCGAAACCGTGACGCCGGGTGTCCCGTTGGTCGTCATCGGCGATTTGAGTCGGATGCGCTTGGAGAGTGATGATTTGAGCGAAACGAACATTGCGCGGGTCCGTATCGGACAGACCGCGTCGGTGAAATTCGACGCGTTGCCGGGCAAATCGTTTCAAGGCAAGGTAACATACATCGCACCGATGGCAACCGCAAAGCAAGGTGGTACGAATTACACGATCTATATCGAGTTCGACTCACTCGACCCGGCGTTGCGTTGGGGAATGACCGGGCATATTGAGATCAATACGGTGAGACAGTGAGGCAGTGAGACAGTGAGTCAGTGAGGCAGTACGACAGTGAGACAGTGTAACACTGTTCCACTGTCCAACTGGATGGAGGGAAATGTCGCACATTGATTACAACTGCATCTTTTGCGCGATTGTCGCCAAGCGCGCGCCTGCCGCGATTGTGTACGAAAGCGCGGAGGCGATGGCGTTTCTCGACATTCATCCGGTCGTGGAAGGACACACGCTCGTCGTTCCCAAAAAGCATTGCCGTAACCTGTTCGATTTGGATGACGAGAGTGGACGCGCGGTGATGCACGCATCGCGCGTGGTGGCGCGCGCCCTACGCGCGGCGTTCAACGCAGATGGCTTGACCGTGTTGCAATCGAACGAACGCGCGGGCGGGCAGACGATTTTCCATTACCATGCGCACCTTGCCCCGCGTTTCTACAACGATGGCTTGATGTCGCGCACCGAGACCGAGCGTCGAATGCAATGGCGCGCGCGCGGCACACCCACGCGCGCCGAGTTGGAACGTATCGCCGAAAAGATTCGCGCGCACATCAAGGATGAATGAAATGGACGCGGACGATGTAGTGCTCATCGCACTCGTCAAACAGCCGCGCGATTTGGAGATCGCGCGCGCGGAGCATTGGTATCGCATTCCCGCGCGGCACGCGCCGGCGCAACTCGTCCAAGCGCGCTATCTGGCGTTCTATCTCCCCAAAGCGTTCGGCGAACACAAGTGGACGATTCGCGAGTACGCGCCTGTGCGCGGGCACGAACTCGTGTATCGTCGCGATCTCTTGCCGAACGAAGCCACGCATCCACGCGCAGACGAACCGTACTACAAATTGCAACTTGGTCCGCTCATCGAATTGCCGCGCCCGATTGTCAGTCGGCGCGGACGACGCCTCGTGTTCATTTGGACGACAGGCGACAAGTTTTCGCGCGCGGTCGAATTGAACGACTTGTTGGGCAAAGGTGCAGGGGACGATGCCTTGTGGGACGCGCTCAAAGCCAACGGCATCGGCGCAGAGCGACAAATCACAGTGCGCGATGGACGCGCGCGCTATCGCGTGGATTTTTGGATTCCGTGTGTGCGCGGCAATCTGGCGATTGTGTTGGGTACGACACCCCATCGGTTGCCACAAGGTAAAAATTGGCGCGCGTTGCGCTTCGATGAGACGGAAGTAAAGAATCCTCACGCGTGTATGACAAAAATCCACAGAGAGATTCGTGAATTGGGAGATGCAAAATATCGCACAACGTGCTAATCTACTATTGAAAATTACGGCGGTCGGCGGTCATCGGTCGGTAGTCATCGGTCGTTGGTCGTCCGTCGTCGGTCAAAACTTGAGGAGTGAAACACGATGAGCATTCTCATTGACAAGAAAACCAAACTCGTGGTGCAAGGCATCACTGGGCGTGAAGGCGAATTTCACACCAAGCAAATGCTCGAGTACGGCACGAAGGTTGTGGCGGGTGTGACGCCGGGACGCGGAGGCGAAAAAATCTTGGGCGTACCCGTGTTCGATACGGTTGCCCAAGCCGTCGCCGAAACCAAAGCGAATACATCGGTGATTTACGTCCCCGCGCGCGGTTGCGCCGACGCGATTCTGGAGGCGGCAGAAGCCGGCATCAAACTTGTCGTCTGCATCACCGAAGGTGTGCCCGTCGCCGATATGATGCGCGTGACGCGTCGTTTGCAAGAGACCAACACGCTTCTAATCGGTCCAAATTGTCCGGGACTCATTTCGCCGGGTAAATCAAAAGTAGGCATCATTCCGGGGAATATTTGTATGCCCGGACCCGTTGGCATCGTCGCGCGCAGTGGCACGCTCACCTACGAAGTACTGAACGCGCTCACGCAACGCAAAATCGGTCAATCCACGTGCGTCGGCATCGGCGGTGATCCTGTGCACGGTTTGGGTTTTATCGAAGTGCTGGAAATGTTCGAGGACGATCCGCAAACCAAAGCGATTGTGCTCATCGGTGAAATCGGTGGGACGGACGAGGAAAAAGCGGCGGCGTTCATCAAGAAAAATGTGCGCAAGCCCGTCGTTGCGTTCGTAGCGGGACAGACCGCGCCACCCGGTAAACGAATGGGACACGCGGGCGCGATCATCGAAGGTGGCACCGGCACAGCGGCAGAAAAAATCGCGGCGTTCAAAGCAGTGGGTGTGCCTGTGGCGCGCTTTCCGAGCGAAGTTGCCGAGTTGATTGCCCAACGATTGCGCGCGCGCAAATAGTTCAAAGTTCAAGGTTCGAGGTTTAAGGTTCGAGGCTCGAGGTTTGAGGTTCGAGGTTCAATCTCGAACTTCAAACCTCGAACTTGAAACTGTCCTATGGCGAAGTGTGTTTCAGAGGAAATTGATTTGACGCCATACATTGGACGCTGGGTCGCTATCGTGCGTGGTAAGGTGACGGGCGTGGGGATGAGTGCGATGGAAGCGCGGCGCGCGTCCAAGCATCAACGCCCCAAAGACGAACCGCGCGTGGTGTTTGTTGAGGACGGAGGACGAATGACAGAGGACGAAAGGCGAACAACAAAGGACGGATAACTTTCGTCTTTCGTCCTTCGTCTTTCGTCGGAGGTGTTGTATGAACGTGCTCGATCAGGTGTTGGCATTTATCGCCGATCAAAACGTCGAAGCGTATTTTGTGGGTGGCTTGGTGCGCGATGAACTGTTGGGGCGCGCCGTCAAACGCGATCTCGACCTCGCGGTAGATGGCGATGCTGCCGAACTGGCGCGCGCGTTCGCCGATACGATTGGCGGCGCGTTTTATTTGATGGACGAAGAGAACAACGTCGCGCGCGTGATTATCGGCGATACGTATGTGGACTTTGCACAACTGCGCGGATCATTGCGCGACGATCTTGCCACGCGCGATTTCACCATCAACGCGATGGCGCGTCAACTCGGTAGCAATGAACTCTTCGATCCATTTCACGGGCAAAAGCATCTTGCACTCAAGCAAATTTGCGCGGTGACCGATGAAGCGTTCCAGCGCGACCCGGTGCGCCTCTTGCGCGCGATTCGCTTCGCGGGTGAATTGAATTTCACGATTGGCGCGCACACCGAAAAGTTGATGCGTCGTGATGCACACTTGCTTGCCTTTGCTTCGATGGAACGCGCGCGCGACGAGTTCCTCAAAGTCCTTGCTCTCCCCAATCCAACCACGTGGTTGCGGCGAATGGACGACTTGGGTTTGCTTGCCGTGTTCTTGCCCGAAGTCCACGCGCTCAAAGGTGTGACGCAATACGCGCCGCACGAATTCGATGTGTTCGAGCACACCTTGCGCACGCTCGATGAACTTGTGGCGATTCAAGCGAACGGCTACACCGATGTTGCTAATGGCGAATTCGTTGCCGAGTTGCAGACGCATTTCGCGCACATCGTTTCCGCCGACCACGATCGCGGCACACTCTTGCGCCTTGCCGCACTCTTGCACGACATCGGCAAACCGCCGACACGTTCGATTGACGAGCACGGAGCAATTCATTTCTACGCGCACGAAACGCAAGGTGCGGAAATGAGTAGCGCGCTCTTACGCACCTTGCGCTTGAGCAACGCTGAAATCGAAATCATCAATGCCATCATCCTGAATCACTTGCGCCCGACCTTGTTGGAACACGAAGCGCGTGTCTCGAATCGCGCGGTGTACCGCTTTTTCCGCGATGCGGGAGACGCGGGTGTGGACGTGTGCGTACTCGCGCTTGCCGATCGGCGCGGCACGTACGCCCAAGCCGACACCGCGACCGAAGCGCGTCTACGCGCAGTGTGCATGCGCCTGCTCGAACCTTATTTTCGCGCACGCGACATCGTCATCGCACCATCCGCACTGATTGATGGACGTACGTTGATGCAAGAGTTGAACCTCCCTGCAGGACCGCGCATCGGCGAACTTCTTGAAGCGATTCGTGAAGCGCAAGCGGAGGGCGAGGTGAAGACGCGCGATGAGGCAATCGAATTTGCGCGTGCACTCTTGACGAAGGATGAATGACGAAGGACGAAAGCATTCGTCTCCCGTCCTCCGTCATCGGTCGAACAATGGAACTTCAGGTTGCCGCCGCAAAAATTCCCAAACACGCGATTCGCGAATCGGGCGATACGCTCGAAATGATCGAGCGACCGCACGGTGGGTTGTCGTTCGTGTTGGTGGATGGACAGCACACCGGGCGCGGCGCCAAGCGTGTAGCGAATCTTGTTGCGCGCAAAGCCGTGTCACTCCTTGCCGAAGGTGCGCGCGATGGCGTCGCGGCGCGCGCGGCGCACGATTACTTGTACACGACGTACGAAGGCAAGGTCTCGGCGGAGATGCACATCGTCTCGATTGATTTGGTGAGTGAGACGATTGTGATTTCGCGCAACAGTCATTGCCCCGCGCTCGTCGCCGATGCGAATGGGTTGCGCGTGTTGGATACGCCTGCGTCGCCGCTGGGTGTGCATCGTCGCATCAAGCCCAGTATCGTTGAGGTGCCGCTGGCGCGCCAAACGACCGTCATCGTTTTCACCGATGGCGTTTGGGATGCAGGCACGCGCGCGGGACAAAAATTCGACATTGCCGCGTTCGTCGCGGAACAATTACGTGACGCGCGCATCAGCGCGACACAACTCGCGGACGCGATTCTTGCGCGCGCCGTTGAACTTGACGAGGGCAAACCGCACGACGATACAAGTGTGCTTGTCGTGCGCGTGATGCCACGTGTGAGTGCGGACACTGCGCGGCGTTTGAGTGTGCGGTTTCCGATTGGGTGAATTTGGTTGTGTGTGTGTTGCCGAATGAATTCGCCGCGACAAAAACCCAAAGCCGACCGTTGTCTAATGCTACTAAGAAATTGACGTCTCGGACATTTCAGCCAACACTTTGGCGCGCGCCACATTCCGATCGCCGCGCAGCGCCGGATAACTCGACCACCGTGAGCGAACCTGGCGCGGTTCGTGTACAACCTTGTCAGGTTGTCGCAGCAGAGTACAGCGCGCCAATTGTTGTAGCAAGTACTGCACATCTTCCTCTACCGTCACCACCCACAGCAGCAGATCCATCGTCAGCGCTTCCCAATGGCGACGCCAGCACCGACTGAAACTCAACTGCCAAGGCGAACGCCCCGCTTGCCAGACCGCTTTGACCATCAACGCACAAATCAGGTTGTACGTGAGCAAACCAACCGCTAACTCCAACTGAAACATCGCCGCTGGATGGCACGTGGCAATCCATCCACAACTTGCGCAAGGTGTGCCGTGCGGCAGGACGTCATCCCGAAGCCAGCGCTGCCATATGGCAAAATATACGATGTTGAATCTCTTTCTCCTCGATCACGCACCCTTCTTCGGTGGCGCGGAATCATTCTTGCTCGATCTCGTCAGCGCGCTGAACCGTGACGAGTTCACACCTATCATCGTCACCGATCCGCATAGTCCGGTGCTGAACGATTTTCGCGCGAGCGGCGCGCGCGTGCTGACAACACCGCTCCCGCAAATCAATCGCAGTCCGATGTTTGGGTGGCGATTGTTCGATGCAGGCGCGCGCGTGGCGCGACTTGCGCGTATCGAACGCGCCGATGTGATGCACTCGTTCACGGTGCGCACGCACCTCATCGGCGCGGTCGCATCGAAAATGTCGGGTGTGCCGTTGTTGTGGCGCGTGTGCGATGACACGATGCCGCGTTGGGCGGCAACGATTTTTGGACGCGTGCCGCGCGTCATCGTCGCCGTGTCGCGTTACATCGCCGCGTACTATCCGAATGTGCGTTTCGATGGTTTTGCGCCCGATGGCGCGCGCGCGCCCAGTCCGATTTCGCGCGCAGACGCACGCGCCCAACTCGGTTTGCGCGACGATGAGTTGGTCGTTGCGCACGTGGGACGCTTGGTGCGGTGGAAGGGACAAGACGTTTTCATACGCGCGCTTGCGCGCGTCGCGCAAAAAGTTCCGCGCGTGCGCGGTCTCATCGTTGGCGCGGCACACGCAGAGGACAACAAACCTGGCTTGCTCGGCGGTGGCGAAACGTACGCGCGCGAGTTACGCGCACTTGCCGATGAACTGCGCGCGCCAGTGACGTTCACAGGTTTCGTGCGCGAACCCAGCATTGTGTACACAGCAGCAGATGTTGTCGCACACACGAGTATCACACCCGAACCATTCGGACGCACGGTGATCGAAGCGATGATGCACGGCAAGCCCGTCGTCGCATCGAACGCGGGCGCGCTCCCTGAAATCGTCCCCGAAGGCACAGGGCTACTCACACCACCCAACGATGCAAACGCGCTCGCTGACGCGCTCACGCGCTTGCTCATCAACGATGCCCTGCGCGCGCAACTCGGTACCGCCGCCCGCGCCCGTGCCGAATCCGAATACTCACTCAACCAAATGGCACGCCGAATGGAAGAATTCTATCGGCTTGCATCGCGCCATCACTGATAGAAACTTTTTGGCTCATTGGCTCATTGGTTCATTGGCTCATTGATTTATGCAAATCGCCCTTGACCTCTCCCCCGTCGTTCACCACAAAGCCGGTCTCGGTCGTTACGCGCGAATGTTGACCGAGCATTTGATCGCGCAAGACCAAACGAACACGTACATCGCGTTCACACACGGCACGTTCGCCGACGACGCGCTGTCGCCTGCACTGCGCGCGTTGCCGCGCGCGAACGTTCCCCTCGATGTGCGTCCTTGGCGGATGCTCGTGTGGCTCGCACACGTCTTGCGTACGCCGATGGATCGCGTGATGCCGCGCGCGGACATTTTTCACGCGACCGAACATCTTTTGCCGCCGCTGAAAAACGCGCGCACCGTATTCACACTGCACGATTTGATTTTCCAGTTCTTTCCCGAATATCACTTGCCGCTCAACCGTTGGTTCTTACAGAACGCGATGCCACATTTTTTGCGTCGTGCTGACGCGATCATCGCTGTCTCCGAGTGCACCAAGCGCGATGCGATGCGTTTCTACAACGTGCCAGAAGAAAAAATCACGGTGATTTACGAAGCCGCCGATCCTGCACTCCATCCCGAAACCGATGCGGATCGTATCGCGCAGGTACGCGCGCAATACGCGCGCAATCAGCCGTTCATTTTGTTCGTCGGCGTGATTGAGCCGCGCAAGAACATCATCGCACTGGTGGATGCGTTGCGCGTGCTGCGCGCGCGTGGATACGCGCATCGTTTGCTCATCGCGGGGCGCAAGGGCTGGCTCTACCAACCGACGTTCGATCACATCAAGCAAACGGGAATGGACGATGCTGTGTCGTTTCTCGATTTTGTTCCCGACGACGATTTGCGCGCGCTCTTTGCCGCGTGCGATGTGTTCGTGTTTCCATCGCTCTATGAAGGATTTGGTTTGCCGCCACTCGAAGCGATGGCATGCGGTGCGCCCGTCGTTTGCTCTAACACATCATCACTACCCGAAGTTGTCAGTGATGCCGCGCTCCTCGTCAATCCGCGCAATGTCGGCGAAATCGCGAACGCCATCGAGCGTGTCCTCACGGATCACGCATTACGCAATACATTACGCGCGCGCGGTTTCGCCCAAGCCGCTAAATTCTCGTGGGAGCGCGCGGCGCGCGAAACGTTAGCCGTTTATCAAAGTTTCAGGTTGTAAGTTACGCAGTAAGCAGTACGCAGTACGCACTAGGCAGGTTTGGCTCATTGGCTCATTGGCACATTGGCTCATTGGTCATTGACGGTCGCTACATCCAAGACCACTTTCCCGGCATCGGGCGCTATACCTACAACCTGATTGACGCGCTCGCGCGCATCGCGCCTGATGAGCGATTCGTTGTGCTGTACAATCCCGCGCTGAAAAACACGCGCTATGACATCGCCGCGCTCGCGCGTTACCCCAACATCGAACTCGTGCGTGTGAATGTGCCGACGATTTCGGTGAGTGAGCAATATCGGTTGCTATCAGCGATCAGCCGTCAGCCGTCAGCGGTCGGCGGTCAGCGGTCGGTGATCTTTCATTCGCCGTATTACATCAAACCGTATTTCCTCACCGTTCCTTCCATCGTCACCATTTTCGATTTGATTCCGTTGTTGTTTCCGCACACGGTCTCTTTGCGCGCGCGATTCTTTTTCCGTTGGGCGGTGTGGCTGGCGGCGAAAACGTCCGCGCGCGTGATTGTTCCATCGCTTGCAACGCACGATGATTTGATCGCGCACTTGCGCGTGCCGCGTGAGAAAATCGTCGTTATTCCGCTTGCGGCAGACGCGCACTTTGCGCCGCAATCTGACGCTGAAATCGCGCGCGTGCGCGAAAAATACGCGCTACCCGCGCGCTATGTTCTCTACGTTGGCAGCAACAAACCGCACAAAAACTTGGCAACACTTTTCGACGCGTGGGCGCGCGTGGAAACAGACGCGGTGTTGGTGATTGCGGGGGCGTGGGATGCGCGGTATGCACGTGTGACCGATGACCGACGACGGATGACCGATGATGCTTCAGCGTCGGTCGGTGTTCAGCAGTCGGCGGTCGTCGGTCGGCAGGAGGCAGGAGGCGCAGGGCAATCGCAAATCGCAAATCGCAAATCGCAAATTCGGTTCATTCACAACGTAGATGACGCCGACCTGCCCGCGCTGTACGCCGGCGCGCGCGCGTTCGTATTTCCGTCGCTCTACGAGGGGTTTGGCTTGCCACCATTGGAGGCAATGGCATCGGGCGCGCCGGTGATTTGTTCGCGCGCGCCTGCACTGCCCGAAGTTGTAGGGGACACGGCGTTACTGGTGAATCCGCGCAGCCCGAATGAAATTGCCAATGCTATTGAACGCGTACTCACGGATCACGAGTTACGTGATACGTTGCGCGCGCGGGGACTAGTACGCGCGGCGCAATTTTCGTGGGAACGCGCGGCGCGCGCAACGTCTGGCTCTT
>JAOACU010000541.1 GCA_026417715.1 Anaerolineae bacterium
GTGCAGCGATAACGGCGCTTTCGCAGTCCTGGTCGCCGACCCGGCAAAAATCTGGAAAGCGCGCAAAGCTTTTGCCGAAGCCGACCGTGCCCGCATCGAAACGGGCTATGCGATGACGCAGTTGTTGCCGCGTCGTGGCGAAGGTTGTGTGGTCATCGGCTTTGATCGGCACGACCGATTTCAGCAGACGTTCGCGTGCGATGCGCGACGCGCGCCAACAGCGTTGACGATTCAAACCGTGTGGGATCGCAAATCGCACACGGGGCATTGTGAATCCGAACGCCTCGTCCTCTTTGAGCACGCCCACGTCGAAGAAGGACTGCGCGAGTGGGCGCGCATCGTCGCGCACGCATCGCCTCGTACGCCGCGCCCATCGCCTCCCATTATCGGTTGGTGTTCGTGGTATAATCTCTACGCGTACATCAACGAAGAAAATATCTTGGCGCATTTGCGCGGCGTCGAAAAAATCGCGCGGCAAGAAAATTTGCCGCTGCGCGTCTTCCAAATTGACGATGGCTTTACGCCCGAAATGGGGGACTGGCTCGAGGTCAAGCCACAATTTCCGCGCGGAATGAAACCACTGCTCGATGACATTCGCGCGGCGGGCCTCATCCCAGGTTTGTGGATCGCCCCGTTTATGGTGGGCAATCGCAGTCGCTTGTATCGCGAGCATCCCGATTGGGTCGTGCGCGAACGTACGACCGACGCGCCGCTCGCACATTGGAAACTGTACGCCGAGTTTCGTTGGCACAAGCGGAGTGAAGAGTACTACATTCTCGATGCGACGCATCCCGACGCGTTTGAATACTTGCGTCGTGTGTTTCGTACGTGGCGGCGCGAGTGGGGTTGCGAATATTTCAAAACCGATTTTATGTTCTGGGGCGCGGAGTACGGACCCGACCGCGCGCGTTGGTATCGGGATGGAAGCACGCGTATCGAAATTTGGCGACGTGTCGCAGAGATGATTCGCGAAGAGATTGGCGAGGCGTTGTGGCTAGGATGCGGTTGTCCGTTGTGGGCATCGGTTGGGTTGGTGGACAGCGTTCGCATCGGGCGCGATGTGGGGGTAGCGTGGCGCGGCGATTTGTCCGCGCAATCGCTCTTGCGCGATGCGGCGACGCGCAACTTTGCGAATCACATCCTTTGGCAAGCCGATCCCGATTGCATCTTGTTGCGCGAAAGATTCCACCATCTCACCGACACGCAACTGCGTTCGCTCGCGCTCTACGCGGGAATGATCGGCGGCGTCACGATGACCAGCGACGCGCTCGATGAACTCTCGCCCGAACGATTACGTTTGTGGAAATTGTTGCTCGCACCAGGCGTGTGTCGTTTCCCATTCCTGGGTCAAACCGATCCGGTGAGCGTTCAAGTGCGCGACCCTTTTGTCATTTCGAGTGAAGCGAGAAATCTCTGCGCTGTGTTGATTTTCAACACGACCGACGCACCTGTCGAACGCACGTACACGTTTGACGCGCTCGGCATTGCAAACGCGCAGTACGTGTACGATTGGACGAAACAACCAACCCTTGAGGTTTCTAAAACCTCAAGGGTTTCGGTTATGCTTGCGCCACACGATAGCGCGTTGCTCTTTGTCAGCGACTCACCGATCAAGCAAATTCCGGAGCGCTTGCCTTGAACAAAATTCTCGATCATCTCATCGCACTCTACGGC
>JAOACU010000542.1 GCA_026417715.1 Anaerolineae bacterium
GTGGTAGATACCTACTGGATACCAGCATCATCATTGCTCTCTTCGCCAGTGACGCAAGCGTCAAAGAGAACTTGGCAAAGGCAGAAGAAACCTTTGTTCCGGTCATTGCCATTGGCGAACTGTGCTATGGAGCACATAAATCTGCGCGCGGGGAAGAAAACCTCAGACGTATAGACGAGTTTGCCGCAAATAGCGTTGTGGTAGGATGCGATACCAGCACGGCACATCACTACGGTCAAGTCAAAAATGCTCTACGCATCAAGGGGCGTCCGATTCCTGAAAACGATATCTGGATTGCCGCAATCGCGTTGCAGCATAACTTGGCATTGGTCACACGAGATGAGCACTTTAAAGAGATTGAAGGCTTGAAAGTAATCGTATGGTAACAGAGAAAAAAATGTCTGCAAGATTACCCATTCAGGTTGTTGACATTCAAGGTCACTGCCCCGTCTATCGCGTGGGCGACGAATTGCGCATCGTAGATGGCTACAAACTGGTGTGCGATCGCGTCATTTGTCTGCACGCCTTGCAATCGCTGAATCCGTACTATGTCGCATTGAGTCGTGGCATCGCACCGCGCGAACTCGGCATCGCTGGCAAAGATGGCGCAGCATACGTGCAGTGTCTCGACCCGCAACGATACACCGATGGTGGAACCGTGACGTTTCGTGTATCGTTAGAAACCGAGTGACGAAAGGAGGTGAGAAACGCGAACTGGGAAACGTAAAACAAGGAAACGTAAAAACGTAAAATGTGAGACGTGATGCGTAAGAGCCTGTCCTGAGCAAAGCGAAGGATGATACGCAATACGCAACACGTAGTACAAACCATTTCTCAAAGGAGGAGAAAAAATGAACAAGCAACGTTTGCTCGTGTTGGTCAGCGTGATTGCGTTGGTGGCAATCATTGCCGCGTGCGCACCTGCGCCAACGGCGACACCTGTGCCGCCAACCAAAGCACCAGAACCGACAAAACCTGCCCCAACGCCGGTGCCGGCCACCAAGCCGCCGGAACCAACCAAACCGCCAGAACCGACCAAGCCACCAGCACCCAAGTACACCGAAGCGCCGATATTGGCAGAGCAAGTCAAGGCGGGGAAACTGCCGCCCATCGAACAACGCCTGCCCAAGAATCCGCTGGTAATGGAAGCGGATGAAATCGGTGTGCATGGTGGCGTGTGGCGGCGCGGCTTTTTGGGACCCGGCGACTTTAACGGCTTGAACCGCATCATCTACGACGCGCTCGTCCGCTTTTCACCGGATGGTACCCAAGTGGTGATGCACTATGCCGAAAGCGTAACACCCTCCGCCGATTACAAGACGTGGACGGTGAAATTGCGCGAGGGGAGCAAGTGGTCGGATGGCGCGCCGTTCACCACCGACGACATTATGTTCTGGTACAAGGACGTTCTCCAGAACAAAGACCTGATGCCCTCGATTCCAACGTGGATGAGGAACAAGGACGGCTCGCTGGTTGAAGTCAAGCAGGTGGACAAGGTGACCGTGCAATGGGTCTTTAAAGAGCCCAACACCATCTTCTTGCTTGAACTGGCGAACAAGGACTGGGGTGACCGCAACATTCCCGTACACTTGCCCGCCCACTGGATGAAGCAGTTCCACGCGTCGTACGCGGACAAAGGCACGCTCGACAAACTGGTTGCCGATGCCAAGTT
>JAOACU010000543.1 GCA_026417715.1 Anaerolineae bacterium
GGATGGTACCTTGCGCTTGGATTGGACAAACGGTGTTAGTGTACTATCAGGTGGAGTAGCATACTATGAAGTTCTTGTTACTTGCACTTCAGGCGCGAATCCGCCGGCGCAAGGTAATTGTGGTCAGCCAATCAATGTTGGTACCGTTACTACTTTCAATTTGACCGGTCTCAGTAATTCAAAGCAATACACTGTGACTGTTAAAGCATACGATAGTTCAGGAGTGTTGCTTGCGAATTCAATCACTGTCACAGCCATCCCAACAGATACCCCGTTTTATCTATACTTGCCGCTAATCCTGAAATGAGTATCGCGTATCATTCTGCTCGAGATTCTATCAATCTCTAGCGCGTAACATTCTTCAGATAAGCGATGCCATCTGGTCTTGTAGGTAAGCCAGTTGTGGCATCGCTTTTTTGTTTTTCCTGCAGGAACATAACTGCGATTTTTCCGGAACCTCCCTGAGCGCAGTCAACGGATGCGCGGTTTAATGCTTGGCAAACGAGTTTGGATGGTGTATAATCTACCAGAGGAATCGCTTGGCATGACTCTGCGCTATCGTCTTTCGGCTGGTGTCCAGTCTGTTGTTGCATCACCACGTGTGTTGTTGACCACACCGCAAGGGGGTAAGGTTGTTGTGGATGCCTCTATCCTTGCACTTTGGCAATATGCCAACCAACGCGACCTGAGCGAGATCCTGGCTAATTTTCGCACATTGGACGAGTCACCACTGGAAACGTGTGCGGCGTTGGCGTGTCTGGCTGAAGCCGGCTTGCTGATTCGTGATGGTGAAACATATCCACATAAAAGTTTTTTGCGTCTCTCGGGCTCCTTGGTATCTGTTGTGATTGTTACTCATAATAGCATCACGTGGTTGGAATCCTGTTTTGTTTCTCTTTCCCATCAAACCTATTCCCCACTTGAAATCGTCGTGGTGGATAATGCTTCATCCGATGGCTCTGCCGATTGGGTTGCGTTGAACTTTCCCGATACTCGGCTTGTTCGTTTATCTAGACGTCAATCGCTTGCCCATTCGATCAATCGTGGTATTGAAATTGCTCGGGGTGATTATTTCCTGATCCTCAATCCCGATGTCCAACTAGAATGCGATGCCATCGCACAGATGATCGCGGTAGCGAAAGATGATGTTCTATGCGCGGCAGTTGCCCCCAAACTTCGATTCACTTGGGCACCAGCATTTCTTAATGGCTTGGGTAATCATGTTGGCGCGTGCTCTTGGGCTACGGATAACGGCCTAGGGCATTTGGATTTGGGGCAATTTGATACCTGGCACCACGTGCCTTCGGCATGCTTTGCGGCTACACTCATCTCGCGCGCGGCTTGGGTAAAGATCGGCGCGCTGGATGAAAAATTCCCTCTGTACTACGAGGATAATGAATGGTGCTATCGAGCACGCTTGATGGGCTATACCATCTGTGCTGCACCGCAGGCAATCGCATACCACGCGCTTGGTGCGCGCGTTCCGAGAGGCGATGCGCGTAGTATGTCAGCAGAGAAATTGCAGAACGTCATTTACGATCGTTTGCGTTTCGCGCTTAAACTTCTTCGTCCCCTGTCGCTGGCGCGCTTTGTATCGAATTATGTCATCGAAGATTGTGGCAGATTTCTGTATGCATTGGCACGCTTTGACGGTGGTTCAGCGCGTGCG